>JBLZXS010000249.1:0-2396 GCA_050285325.1 Acinetobacter sp. | reverse complement strand
TTACGCGTTGAACCAACTCAGATCCGTTTAACTGCACCGGTACTTTGCAGCAAACGACAAATTCAAAATTTTATAGATCAATCTGAGCAATGGCTCATTCAAACTTGGCAGAAACAGCAAGAAAAAATTGTTCAAATAGACAAAACTTTACCAAATGAATTACAGCTGTTTAATTTGGATCAACCTTTACAGATCATTTATCAAAGCCAAAAGCATTGTTTTATTTTTGATGATGAAAATTTACAGCTATTCATCAGTGATCGTCAGCCTGAACAATATTTAAAAGCTTTTGTAATAGCCTATGCAAAGCATCTTCCGCTTTATTTGGGGGGTGTGAGCCAAGAAAGTAATTTGAGTTTTGACAAATGTGCGATTCGGCAGCCTAAAACACGTTGGGGTAGTTGTACATCGAAGCATGACATTATGTTGAATAGTGGTTTGGTTCTATTTCCTGAAAAGATTACTCGTTATGTCTGTGTGCATGAATTAGCACATACCAAGCATTTTGATCATAGCCCGCATTTTTGGGCGGAAGTTCACAAGCATGATGTCAATTTTCAACAGCATCGGAAATTATTAAAAACCAGTCCGATGCCTTGGTGGTGGTGATTTTTTAGTAAATATATTGATTGGAGATTTTTGGGTGAGTAAAGATGATTGGGATATCATTATAAAATTAGCAGTCGCATTAATAGCTGTATGGACTTTGTTTTATAAACGTTCAGAAATATTGGGATTACTCCATAAAGATTAAACTTCAAAATTAGACTCAACTATACGATTTTTTGATGATTTTTTTAAAAACAATCATGAGAATAAATTAACTTTAGATCGTGCTGCTCAAGAATTAGCACGGTTAGATTTCGTAGATTATGATTTAGTGGTTTATTTAATTAAATTCCACGAAGCACGACTAATTAGTTTTGATGAATTAATAAGGCTGTATAAATATGGTCATAAATTATTAAATTATAAATCTCAATCAGATGTTGATGCGATGTGCTTTCAATTAAAAATTAAAAATGGTCGTTCAGTAAAAATACAAAATCGTATTTGGGGAACACAATATGTTTTTTTCGCATTTCTTTTTGTATTTCCACTCATGTATGTTGATTTTATTATTAATCTGATTTTTAAAGCTGATTACCCATTTTATATCTATCTTTTTTCTGGTACATATTTCCTTGGTACATTAATACTCGCTGTTGGAGCGCTGTTCCAATCTACAAACTTGCAGGATGCGGAAACATTTTTAAAAAAGCTAAAAGAGGCAGATTGTAAATATACAGAACATGAGAAAGAACGAAAATTAGATCATCAAGCCCCAATAAATGAAACTATATGGAATATAAGAGAATACAAACGCCATTCTCTCTGAATCTAGTATTGATATAGGTTTCGTGTTGGCGGTAGAAGCTATTTCGCTAGCTTTATATACAGTGAAACAAAAAATAATCATATCCAGTCAAAACAGTTTAGAAAACTAAAACTTCCTGTCATACTACGCAGTTACGAAATGGAAACTTTTGATTTGAGGTAGTGATCGTGATTACTGTTGGTATTGTCGGTGGTACAGGTTATACAGGCGTTGAATTGTTGCGTCTTTTACTACGACACCCAAATGTGCAGGTTAATGTACTGACATCACGTACCGAAAAAGGTCGCCGTGTAGATGATATGTTCCCAAGCTTACGCGGACATACCGATCTCGAATATTCAGATTTAAGCATTGATGAACTCAAAAAATGCGATGTTGTGTTCTTTGCAACCCCTCATGGTGTGGCAATGAAACACGCGGCAGAACTGGTTGCAGCAAATACTAAAGTCATCGACTTGGCAGCGGATTTCCGTTTGCAAGACTTGGAACAATTTGAAAAATGGTATGGTCTTGAACATGCCTGCCCAGATATTTTAAAAGATTCAGTTTACGGTTTGTCAGAACTGAATCGTGACAAAATTAAACAAGCCAACGTGATTGGTAACCCGGGTTGCTATCCAACCACTGTACAGCTCGGCCTTGCTCCATTATTCAAACAGGCTGAAGCCTTGGTGAAACCTGAAAGCATTATTATTGATGCTAAATCAGGTGTTTCTGGTGCAGGTCGTAAAGCAAGCCTCGGCATGATTTATTCTGAAAATGCTGACAACTTTAAGGCTTATGGCGTGGCAGGTCACCGTCATCATCCTGAAATTGTGGAAGCATTGGAAAATATTTCGGGTCAAAAAGGCGTATTCGATCACATTTTATTTGTACCGCACTTGGTTCCCATGATCCGTGGCATGCTCAGCACTATCTATATCGATTTAACGGATGCAGGTGACGCAGCAGACTTGCAAAGCTTGTATGAACAATTCTATGCCAATGAACAGTTTGTTGATGTGATGCCAGCAAACAG
>JBLZXS010000248.1:0-18357 GCA_050285325.1 Acinetobacter sp. | reverse complement strand
ATGCCCGCTGCTTTACGGTCTTCAGCTGCAAAAATTTTGTCAATATGGTCAATTTCATACATACCCTGACCAATTTCAAGCAAGCATCCCATGATGTTACGTACCATATGATGTAAAAAACCATCTGCCTGAATGTCGAGCACCAAATAACAACCATGACGAATTAAACGGCAATGACTGACATGACGGACAGGCTGATTGGATTGACAAGAGGAGGCGCGGAAACTTTCGAAGTTATGAGTGCCTTCAAATTTTTTCGCAGCCTCAATCATCTTGTCTGCATCAAGCGGATAATATACATGGGTGACTTGTTTATACAGTAATGCAGGACGCACCGGATTGTTATACACCACGTAACGATAACGTCGTGCCTGTGCTTTGAAACGGGCATGGAATGCCATATCCATTTCTTTAATCCATTGTATTGAAATGTCTTTAGGGAGTTGGCTGTTTGAGCCCATCAGCCAACCATCAATACTGCGGATGGCTTGAGTATCAAAATGCGCCACCATATTGGTAGCATGCACGCCGGCATCGGTACGACCTGCACCATGTAACATGATCGGTTCATTTGCGACTTTGGACAGTACTTTTTCAATGGTTTCCTGTACGCTACGCACGCCAGTTTGCTGAGTTTGCCAACCTCGATAATCAACACCACTAAACTCAATCCCAACCGCAAAACGCTGCATATTTACCTCTATTTACACTGAATCATGCCAGTGAGCATGCCACTGGTCTACGCTGTCGTATTGTAAATACATTTTCAGTGCTTTTGCATAAAGATCTGCATGTCCCAAGCAATCACTAATGATGATATTGGCATGCTGGGTCCATTCGCTCACGGCATAATTTTGGTTAATCGTGCCAAAAGGGACTTGAGTGGTAAGAACAATCGCACAGTCTTGCGCCTGTATAGCATAAATCGTATCAATGAATTCCTGATTGACCGCCAAATTGCCAGTACCGAAGCCTTGTAAAATCAGAACATGAGGTGGATGTTGTTGGAAATTTTTTAAGTTTGTAATCTGTTGTTCTATGGCGACCGGCTGAACCATTAAACTTAAGCAGTTAAATGCCTGGGCCTTCTGAAGGTCCTGTTCATGTACCACATAACTTTGTTGCGCTGTGCTGAGATTTTCTTCAGCATTTAACCCCGCAAAAGCATTTAGTTCACTGGTATGTTGTTTCAGCGCTGTTTGGGCGTGAATAAGCTGGTGATGAAAAGCTAAATAGACACCCACAGGGCTTGTTGCTACCGCGTCGAGTGCAAAATTAAGGTTATCGCTAGCATCGCTAAATTCACGGGTATTGGTTCCGGTGAGGTTTAATAGCGGGTATTGACTGCCGGTCAAGACCACATGGGCGGATTGTCCCAAAAACCGTGCAAGCGTTGCACTGGCATAGCTGAGGGTATCAGTGCCGTGGATCACGACAAAATGTTGATAATTTTTTAGTTGTAAGCTTTGAATCAACTGAATCAGTTGCAGCCAGTCCGTTGCAGCACAGGCACTGCTGTCTTTTATGCTGGGTGCAACAAAACATTCAATCTTAAGGTGCAAAGGAAGAATGCGTTGTAACTGGGGAATAAAATTTTCAGCAGGCATGGGACTCAGTGGCTCACCAATACAACCAAACGTGCCACCCATATAAATTAAAGCTATTTTTTTCATAATAAAAAAGCAGTCAAATTGACTGCTTTATAGTAGATCGAAATAACTTAAGAAGCCATCTGATTACGTAACTGATCGGCTTGCTGGCGTTGTTCAGCGGTATATTCAGTTTCCTGTTCTGCCAATAATTCACGTGCCGACTCAAACGCACCCAGTTGAATATACTGCTGTGCCAGATCCAAGTTCAGGCTAATTTCATTGACTTCTGTCAGTTCAGGGAAAGATTGAACCAGCGGATCATTTTGATCAGCTTTAGAGGCAGATGAGCTGATATTAGTAATATCAAAAATCACACCTGAAGCTTTTGCTGGTGGGACTTCTACCGGAGGTTGCTCAGTTGGCGTTACAGGTTCTAAAGTAAAGTCTAAATCTAGACTTGGTTTAGTTTCTTCAACTGCAATTTTTGCTTCAGGTGCTGCTACCGTTTCTATGCTTGAGAAATCAAAATTAAATTCAGGTTTTTCATCCACTGAAGGTTCAGACTTAATAGCAGGAGCTGTGATGGTAGCGGGTTTTTCTGCTGCTGGAGTATCTAAACTAAAAGAGAAATCTAAAGGTTTGATTTCTTCTGCTACTGAAGTTGTTTCAGGTTTCGGTGTTTCAGTCGTAGAGGCTGAATCAAGATTGAAAGTATTAAAATCTAAGGGTTTGATTTCTTCAACAACAGCTGGAGTTTCCACTGCCTTTGGTTGGGTATCTAAAGCAATAGTATTGAAGTCTAAAGGCTGAATTTCTTGTACTGCTTCGGTTTTGCTCGAAAGCGGTGCTTGCTGTAATTGATCGAAAGATGGATGAGGCTCAGTTGCAGAGGATGCAGCAGAAGTATTCATCAATGCATCAAAATCAGCAGTATTTTTTTGTTCAACTGGTGCTGTATGAGCAGAAGGTGGAACTAAAGATTCAGGTTTAAAATCAATGGTATCTCTTGAGCCTTCAGCTTCTTTATCATGAGCTGCTTTTTTAGCAAGCGCTTGTTCTAAAAAATCATCCAGTTCTAATGAACGGAGATGATTAATCAGTTGGCTAATTGCAAACTCATCTTTTTGTAAGATGTGAATATCCAGCAACAATAAATACAACTCATGTTGTGAATTGTCTTTGTTTAATGCCTGATTAATCTGTGCTTCAGCAGAATAAAAGTTACGCTCACGGATTAAAGCTTCAATTTTATTGCGTACATCAGCAGTCAAAGGGGTGGTTTTTTTCTTCTCGACAACAGTACTTGCCACAATTTGAGTTTTTTGTGGTGTCTTTTTTGTTGAGCTTACTTTTTTAGCTTTCGCCTTGGATGAGGACGTTTGCTCTGCTTGTTTATTTGCGTCACGCTTTTTTAATACAATTGCGATCACTAATAACAATATAAACGGAATCACATAAAGCAGCATGTTGTTACCCCTTACAGGATTGAGTTTTAATTAATGTAACTCATCCAAAAAATCAAATTGTATAACACTTTAGTGTGTTGGCTTTTTCTCTACTTGTTGTGCTTTCAACTGTTGTTGCAATTGGGCAAGACGAGTATTTAATAATTGAATTCTGTGATCCTTGTTACGCAATGCCAATTCTAACTGTGTTACGTTTCTCTGTAATTTAACGGTTTTTTCACGCGATGTCATAACTTTTAATGATAACTCGTTTGATGTTTGATTTTTTTCTGTGTTCTTTTTTGCAGAACCGCTGGCTGAATCTTGTTCTTTCTCTGCAACCAGGCTCATCTCCGCTTGATTGAGTCGATATTTGGCTTTACCCGACTGGTTAGAGGGTTTTTTCTCTATGTTTGCAACATTGATTTTTTGATCTTCTTTTGCACGGCTGCCAGTATTTAAATTGAGTGCAGCGCCACGGCGTAAGCGATTGACATCACCCTGAATAAAAGCGTGTTCATTGTTGGCTTTGATCTGTTTCATGACCTCACCGATCGGACGATTTTGCTCAGTTGCCACATGTGAAGCGATTGCCCAGAGAGATTCATTGGATTGAACCACATGTTTAGTGGTTGGTGCAGTAGCTACACTTTCATTTTGTTGTTTGGATGGCTTAGGAGTAGGCGTAGGCGCTTCCGGTTTAGTTTTTGCAGTCGCTTGTTCAGCTGGTTTTTCCACTATTTTATTTTCGGCTGCTTTTTGAGCCGGGGATGCTGCATATTTTTTCACTAATGGATCTGCAGAAAAACCTGCATTAGACGCTGTTTTGTTCGATGCAAGAGAATTGTCTTTGATCTGGTTTTTTGTCGTGAATTGATCTGGTGTTGATGTTTTTACTTCAATTGCAGCGATTTTATTGGCTTGTGCTGACGGTATACTCATTGCTGAAATGACTACAGGCGTAGGAGTCATGGCATTTAAGCGAGGTGGTGCTGCTTTTTGTAGCATCAATGGAGCTTCAAATGATTGATCCGCTGTCTGTTGGTTTTTTTTGACCTGATATTGAGTGCTTTCAGGTAAGTGCAAGGCAATTTCTTTTTCACTGACAATCGTGATAGGCGTCAAAGGTTTTTCATTGCCTAAAATTCGTGCCTGAGTTTTTGCAGGACTACGTTGTAGCGGTGTTTTAATATGTTGTAAACGCGTCGAGTTGCCTTCCTGAATTTTAATAATAATATTCAGTTCAGCTTCAGTTAAAGGACGTGAAGAGGTAATGGTAATTACGCCATTACCCGAGCCATCACGACGGGTAAAAAAATTAAGATGTCCAGGAGGTTGATGGGCAACCCCTAAAGTGGTGATATCTGCTGTACTGGCCAAGCTGGCCTGTATTTGCGAATTAGGATCAGCTTGGCGGAAATTCATTTCCGCATAGAGTAATTCACCCGGTGCAGACTGGATTTGAATAGGATCAATAGTAATCGCATAAATAGGTTGTGAAGCGATAATGGCTAAAATGGCAATCTTTAATTTGTTATATGCGGTCATCTTAATTTTTAGCTCGGTCTTGTATCGCACTGCGAAAGTTATAGATTAACGAGATGTTGAATAATTGTAAAATACTAACATAAAGGATACATAAAAAAGCCGATCAATTGTGACCGGCTTTTCGTTTTCTTAATTTAATAATTAAGAATTTTTATATTCAATTAGGATGCGAAGCATACGGCGTAAAGGCTCTGCAGCACCCCAAAGCAACTGGTCACCAACAGTGAACGCGCCCAGGTATTCTTTACCCATATTTAATTTACGCAAACGACCGACAGGAACAGACAATGTGCCTGTAACTGCGACAGGAGTCAGGTCAGTCATTGATGCTTCACGTGTATTTGGAACCACTTTCGCCCATGGGTTAGATTGACGAATCATATCTTCAATCTCATTCAAAGGTACGTCTTTCTTAAGCTTTAAAGTTAAAGCTTGAGAGTGACAACGCATTGCACCAATACGCACGCAGTGACCATCAATCGGAACGATTTGTTGATTGCCTAGAATCTTGTTGGTTTCAACTTGCGCTTTCCACTCTTCTTTTGATTGACCATTGTCGAGCTGTTTGTCGATATATGGAATCAAAGAGCCTGCTAAAGGCACACCGAAGTTAGCAGCTGGGAAGCCTTCACCACGTTGCAAGTCCGCAATTTTAGAGTCGATATCTAGAATTGGAGAGCGCGGATCATCTAACAGGTCTTTGGTATTGTTATATAAATAACCCATACCTGTAATCAGCTCACGCATGTTTTGTGCACCCGCACCTGATGCTGCCTGATACGTCATGGCAGTCATCCACTCAACCAAATTGTTTTGGTAAAGCGCGCCCATGCTCATCAGCATTAAAGATACGGTACAGTTACCACCGACAAATGTTTTAGTACCATTGACTAAACCATCTTTGATCACGTGCATGTTAACTGGGTCAAGCACGATGATGGCTTCATCATCCATGCGCAGGGTAGATGCAGCATCAATCCAGTAACCGTTCCAATTTTCCGCTTTAAGTTTCGGGAAAACTTCAGAAGTGTAGTCACCACCTTGGCAGGTAATAATGACATCCATTTGCTTCAGACTGCTAATATCTGATGCATCCATAAGTGCTGGGGCAGTCTTACCACCAAACGCAGGGGCTTCACCACCGGCATTACTGGTAGAAAAATAGAATGGCTCAAAATGAGCAAAATCATTCTCTTCAACCATACGTTGCATAAGGACGGAACCAACCATCCCGCGCCAACCGACCAGACCTACTTTCATGTCACTTTGCCTCGGTGCGTAAAAAAATAAAAGGGGGCTTGAGTGTATCAAAAGAGACCACAACTGCAAGTGCTACATAATCAAAACATCAATATTATTGAGCGGAATATCTTGTTTATGTTACATACAAAATTGATAAACTTTCTTAAATCTAAATAAATTAAAAACATACAAAAGAGTGAATGACTATGGTTTGGGTGGAAATAATCGCAGTCATGGTAATCTGGCTAACCTTCTGGTCATTGATCCCGCGTGATGAATGGTGGATTCGAGGTGCGGACTTTCCACGCTTGCAAATTTTGGTTTTGGGACTGATCGCTTTTGTCTTATTGGTGGTCTGGGATCAGCCGTGGGATCTATGGCGTGAAATCATCTTTATTGCCTTGATCGCTGCTCTCGCTTATCAATTGAAAATGGTACTGCCTTATACTTTTCTGTGGAAAAAGCAGGTCAAAAAAGTTCATAAAAATCAGCTCAATCCGGATAAGCAAATCTCTTTGATTGTTTGTAATGTATTGACTCCAAATGATAAATATCATTTGTTAATTGAACAGATTCAGAAACATCAGCCTGATTTGGTGCTGACCTTAGAATCGGATCAGACTTGGCAAAATGAATTGTCTGTAATTGAAAAAGATTATCCATATCGTGTGCCTGTTCCGCTGGATAATCTGTACGGCATGCACCTGTATAGTCGTCTTGAGTTAAAGAACCCGGAGGTTAAATTCATATTAAGCAATGAAATACCCTCTATTCATACTACAGTGATTTTACCTTCAGGTCAGCCCGTCCAACTGTATTGCTTGCATCCCAAACCGCCTAGCCCAACAGAAGCCAAAGATTCGACGCTGCGCGATGCCGAGCTGCTAATTGTTGGAGATCAAATTAAGGATTTGGATGAAAGCTGTATTGTGATGGGAGATTTGAATGATGTGGCATGGTCACGCACAACCCGGTTATTTCAGCGGATTAGCGGACTGTTGGACCCACGGGTAGGGCGGCATTTCGTCAATACTTTCCATGCAGATTATCCGTTGTTACGTTGGTCACTGGATCATATCTTTCACAGTACCGATTTTGCTCTGGTAAAAATGCAGCGTTTGCCACATATCGGATCGGATCATTTCCCTGTACATGTGGTTTTACAAAGTGGACGGGTTTTTGAACAGGTGCAGCAAGAGTTGGAACAAACTGATGCAGATGAACAAGAAGCCCAAGAGGCGATTCAGGAAGGTATTGAAAAAGCAGAAAAAGAAGAAAAAATAGTTACAGATGAAATTGCACAGGGTTATAAAAATGACCCGAAAGTACCTCAAGGAAATTGAAGGAAAAGTGTACGAAAAGGCTTACAAGGATTTAGGTTAATTGCGAATAGTTCTTTTTTAGCAATTGTTTTAATCTAAACTCATCAGCCAAGGAGTGGGGAACGGAAAATCCCATTATGGAAGACGATGTTGATGGGCTGATGGATAGTCATCATGGATATGATGCAGCAATGGATCGCACTAAAATGATAACAAGAATAAGATTTGAAAGCACAACCTCATGAGCCCGAGTTTTGCAGGATGCAGGACTCGGGTTATGACTTTATAAAAGTCCTAAAAATTAAGTTTTAGCTAGATATTTATTCTTATTTCAATAACTTAAATTTTAATTGATTTGTCACGTGATGCTTTTAAGGTTTATAGTCAGGTTATAGACACTTTTTATGATTAATTTTATCCATCATGGCAGTTGAAATTCTACTTCGCTATCTGGGCAGTGCTTAATATTAAGATTGTCGCAGAGCTGTTTGAGACCCGCGAGGACTTAATTAAGTATGGACTTTAGCCTATTGGTGTCAGTACGCAGGATATCCCCATATTATTTTTTAAGCTTTGGCGATATGGGCTTAGAGCAAGGTTCAGAATGTGGGCGGGGTGATATGAATTTTGAAATATCCATGCATGATCAGATTCCTGAGGCAGAAGTCTTAAAAAATTATCGAGAAAATCATTGGTCAACCGCTCAAAAGCCAGTCATTTAATGGCAGCATTTACAATACCATTCGTCTAGTTTGGTCACCGTCCGATCTAAGAAATACCAGCTCTGATGCACATCTAGTAGTGTATTTTCCCCACTTACTTGTACCTCCCGATTTTCAAAATTTAGCTGGGTGATTAATGATGGAAGCAATGTTATTAAAATATAAAAAATTTCGTCAAAAGATTTGAGTTGCTGTACATCAAGCTATAGAGTTTTATTAATCAATAGGTTTTGTTGGAGCAGCACAGACCGAGTCAATCTGAATTTATGCAGGTACAGAACATTGATGATTTTAGATCATTAATTTAAATCTGTGTTTTTAACCCAGCCTGATTTGTATAGATCGGAAACGTCACCAATAGACTGTGCTAAACACACTTAATCAGAACTTAAAACCTGTTTATACAAAGCAATGGTCTGATCACACATCTCTTTTAGACTAAACATTTCAACAGGTTGTACTGATTGAGGCTGATCAATATGCTGCTTTACGGCATTTGAAAGCGCTGCTTTATCATCAACCTTAATTAAACCTTGCGGATAAACATTGGACAGAATCTCTGCCACGCCGCCACGGTTCCAGCCAATCACCGGTGTACCCACTGATAATGCTTCTAAAGCTGTACGACCAAAAGTTTCCGCCTGATTTGAAAGAGAAAGAACGACATCACTAAAAGCCAGCCATTCACGAATATCCGAACGATGACCGACAAAAGTGATTTTGTCGCTGAGACCTTTGCTTTGAATGTTGTCCTGCATTTCTTTTAAATAAGGAGCTTTTTTCGGATCAGCCCCGCCAACCACCACCGCATGCAGGTTGGGATACTGGTGTTGCAGTTGCTCCATTAACTCAATTAAAGTTTCATGGCCTTTTAGACGGGTGATACGCCCGGGAAGACAAACTAAAAACTTGTTTTCCAGTTGCGGAAAATCTTTAAAGGTTTGATTGATCCACTGAGCAGAGGGTTGATAACCGTGAGGAAACTCTTGAGGTGAAATACCGCGATAAATGCGCACGATATTTTCAGGCGAACAGTTTTTATAATGCTCAGTAATGTATTTCACCACACTGTCCGAGACAGCAATCACTTTTTCAGCTTGGGTCATAATAGCACTATAGCGATTAGTCGAATAAAAACCATGTACGGTTGAAATGAGATGGGGACGTTGATCTGCTGGCATTCCCTTTAACGCAAAATGAGTCAGCCATGCGGGTACACGTGAACGCACATGCACAATGTCGGGTTGATGTAGCTCGATGAGTTTACGCAAAGGACGAATTTGCCAAAGACTGGATAAAGATTTTTTATTAATCGCTAAAGTGAGGTGTTGTGAACCTTCGGCTTCAAGTTGGGCAACCAGACGTCCCCCATTTGAAACCACCAAAGATTCGTGACCGTCTGCAATCAGCGCACGTGCAATTTCCAGTGTGCCACGTTCAACACCACCACTGTTCAATTCAGGAAGAAGCTGCATAATTTTCATAGGTGTTATCTTCATTGTTTTAAAGGGTGGAATTGATTAATAAATCTCGTCATAGCCTTCAGGGCGAGTTTTAAAGCGGCGGTGAAACCACATATATTGAGTGGGTGCGATACGCAGCTGACTTTCAATAATCTTGTTGACGCGAGTGGCATCATCGACTTCATCTTCGCTCGGCAGATTTTCTACCGGTGCCTCAATTAAGACTTTGTATTGAGGATTGGCAATATCACCATCACGGTAAAAATATAGCGGAATCGCTACAGCTTTGGACATTTTAATTAAACGACGATGTGCAGTTACCGTTGCGGCAGGCACATTAAAAAAGGGCGCCATCACGCCTTGTTTTAGGCCATAGTCTTGGTCGGGACTGTACCAAATCGCACGCCCATTTTTTAAATGACGAATTAGACCACGCATATCATCATGGTCAATTTGATTGGCATAAATGGTGGCGCGGCAGCGGTAGATCATCATATCCAGCAGTGGATTATTTTGCGGACGGTAGACCACATCTGGCTCAAAATATTGAGCACATAAATAACCGCCGGCATCGAGTAATGTTGAATGCGTGCCTAACAGTAAAACGCCTTTGCCCTCAGCTTGTGCTTTTTGGAGATGTTCTAAGCCTTCAATACTGACACGACCTTCAAACCACTGCGGGCAATACCACGCATTTAAAGTTTCAAAAATCCCAATCATCTGGTCGACAAAAACCTGACGGGCATGCGCTTGTACCTGTTCAGGTGTCCATTCAGGAAAACAGACTTCCAGATTACGTATTGTGGTTTTACGGCGAGATTTCAGTTTGTTGAACGCCAGATTGCCAATAAGAGTGGCTAAACGGTGTTGAATGGCCCACGGTAAAATTGCCAGAATCATTAAAAAGATGATTCCAATCCAAATGCCCCAATATTTAGGAAGAAGGAAAGACCATTGAAACTCACCTGGTTTGTAGGCTGGCTTTTTACTCATAATGACCGTTTATACCAAAAATTATCTGCAGTTTAACATGAAGTTATTTTTTAAATAAAAAAGCACCTGCAAAATACTTTACAGGTGCTTTTGTAACGCGGCTAAATTAATCGCCTTTGCTGAGATTCTCTAATTCTTCCCAACGTTCTAATTTTTCAAGCAATTGCTCGTCAATTTCGGTGAGGCGATTAGAAAGTTTCATTGCCTGATCGGCATCTGAAATAAACAATGAACCATCTGCAAGTTGAGCATTAATGCTGGCCTGTTCTTGCTCCAATGCTTCCATTTCACCCGGTAATTGCTCTAAAGCACGCTGATCTTTATAGCTCAGCTTCACTTTTTTCGGTGCTGCTGCGGCAGCCGCTGCTTCAGCTTTGGCCAAGGCTTTTTTCACATCACTTTTCTGATCTACGGCGGTTTGATCTGGGCGCTGTTCCAGATAATCCTGATAACCACCGATGTATTCGTCGATATGCCCTTTACCATCAAATACCCAAGTCGACGTGACCACATTGTCCATGAAGGCACGGTCATGCGAGATCAATAACAAGGTACCTTTATAACCACCGAGCATTTCTTCCAATAGTTCAAGGGTCACCATATCCAAGTCATTGGTTGGCTCATCCATAACGATTAAATTCGATGGTTTAAGTAACAGTTTTGCCAATAGAATCCGGTTACGCTCACCACCAGACAATGCTTTTACCGGCGTACGGGCACGTTCAGGAGAGAACAGGAAATCTTGAAGATAACTGTAGATATGACGACGGCCACCGTTAACATCGACAAAGTCCGAACCTTCAGAAACGTTGTCTTTAACCGATTTTTCTAAATCGAGTGCATTACGCAGCTGATCGAAATAAGCCACTTCAAGCTGGGTACCCGTTTTTACTGTACCAGTATGTTCAATCTCACCCAGAATAGCTTTAATAAGGGTTGTTTTACCGACACCATTATCACCAACCAAGCCAATACGGTCGCCACGAAGCACCAAGGCAGAGAAATCTTTGATAATCGGTTCTTGATTGCCGAAAGCAACACTTAAATGTTCAATATCAAAGACCAGCTTACCAGAACGATTGGCTTCTTGAGTTGCCATGCTGACTTTGCCCTGTTGCGAGCGACGTGCTTTAGATTCTTCACGTAAATCCTTCAACGCGCGCACACGGCCTTCATTACGGGTACGACGCGCTTTAATTCCTTGGCGAATCCAGACTTCTTCTTCAGCTAAACGTTTATCGAACAATGCGTTTTGCTTTTCTTCCGCTTCCATTTGCTGAGCTTTAAGGTCAAGGTAACGTGAATAGTTACCTTCATAGCTACGCAAAGTACCACGATCGAGTTCGACAATACGCGTTGCAATGCTGTCGACAAATGAACGGTCATGCGAAATAAATAATAAGGTCAAATTATTTTGATCGAGCAGGAATTTTTCTAACCATTCAATACTTTCAACGTCCAAGTGGTTGGTCGGTTCGTCAAGTAAAAGTACATCTGGTTGAGTAAGTAGCGCACGTGCTAATAGCACACGACGTTTACGACCACCAGATAAATCGGCTAAATCTGCATCCGGGTCTAAACCCATTTTGCTTAAAATAGAATTTACTTTGGTTTCTAAAGCCCAGCCATCGACCTGATCGAGCTTGTGTTGTAGGTTACCCATGCGGTCGCAGGCTTCCATATCACCGAGTACACAAGCATCACTGGCTTCGTGATAGGCTTTGAGTACCGCTGCCGCTTCACCTGCACCATCGGCCACGATATCTGCAACTTTACCGGAATCCATCGGTACATCTTGAGCCAGCATGGAAATGGTGATGCCATTTTGTATAGAAACTTCACCACGATCTGGCAGTAAACTTCCCTCAATGAGTTTAAGTAAAGTAGACTTACCTTCACCGTTACGGCCAATCAAACAAACTCGTTCACCGCGTTCCAAATTGAAGTTCGCGCCGTCGAGCAGGGAAGGTCCGCCAAACGCGAGTTGGACATCCCTTAACGTAATATAGGCCATACTGTTTCCTGAAATCCAAAATGAGGACTTAAAATGACTAAACAAAAAAATCTTAATGATCAGGCGTCATTTTCCGCACCCATAGAAGATTTGCAAGTGCGAATTACATTTTTAGATGATTTAGTTGAACAATTGAATCAGCAAGTCACGCTTCAAAACGCTGAAATAGCTGATTTGAAAAAACAAATGCAGTTTTTATATCAACGCATTGAGTCCGCAGATTTATCAGATGGAATTGCTACTTTTGATCCCATGGCTGATCGACCACCGCATTATTGAGTCAATCTTCACGGGTCTTTTTTGCTGAATTGATTTGACCTTTTCATCCCGGCTCGCTCTAATGCGGGCTTAAAGTTTGCTTACTTGTCTATTGAGATTATGCCTAACAAAGTCGTTCTTCTTGATCTTGAAAATAATATGCCGAGCGCAGCATTGCTGCGTGAGATTATTCAACACTACGCCGTGATTTACTTATTTAACTGCCAAGGAAAGTTTGAATATTCACTGGAAGACTTAACCGAGCTTTCAACGTGGATCAGTAGTGGGCAAGTGGTGATTTTAGAAACCGCCGAGGTCGATCACAAAGAATTTGAATATGCAGTGGTGGTTGGGCAACTGATTGCATTATTAGACCCTGAAATGACCATTGAAGTCATTTCTGCCATGCCAAGCAGTGAAATTCTGCTAGAAATGATGCAGTCCTCAGATATGAACTGTAGTCTGATTCGAATTCAGCCGGAAGCATCAAATTCAAAATATAAAATCCCAAGTGTTGAAACGATTAAACAAAAACCAGATTTGCTTTTGGTTAAAAAATATTGTGATGCTTTGGGTAAAATGAAGGGTAAACCGAACTCAATTGAGAAACTCAAAAATTCGCTAAGTAATATTTTGCAAGTCGGAAGTGATCAGGCACAGCAGCTGATTGGCTTATTGATCAATTTAAAAATTGTGAAACATTATGATGAGCAAATTAACTTCCGTAAAAAAGTCCTGAAGCAATGGACAGAACTTGATCTGGAAAATGCTCATCCTGTGGAAAAAGCAAAAAATATTTTACCGGTTTCTGCTCAATTACCTCCCACCTCTTTGTCAGTTGAACAGCTGGACCATTCCAATAGCATTCATAATGCTCAAAAAGATTTATTTAAAAACTTTTCTAAAATTGACCCGGTACAGGTTATGGTTGCGCGTAAATTACGCGAATTAAAATCGGATAAGCCAAAAGATATTTATGCGCTGCGTGATTTGCTGGAGCAAATGTTCCCGAAATCAGATGTCAGATTATTGCTTAAGGAATTGATTGAAAAGGGATATATCTACTGGAATGGCAGTGAAGTATTATATAGTCATGAGATGTTCCTGAATTAATTTCATCGCTGCAACTTGCGTTTTATATTCAGCTTATGCAACTCTAATAAAGGAATACACAAGGTTGTACTATGGAAAATACTGGTATTTGGGTCATTGGCTTCATCATTCTATTTGTTTTGGGCTCGATTCTGGGTCTTCGCGTCAGTCCGCGAGAAAAAGCATTAGGGATAATGCGTGAGAAAGCACGCAAGATGGCATTGCACCCACGTTTGGTGGCAGCTCCCGATTGGACAAAAATTCCAATGGCCTCTGAAAAGCGTGCCAGCATGGTGGCCTATTACAGTGTACTGATTCCCGATGCACGTTTGCCTTTAATGCGTGCGCGTGTAGAAGAGCAAAAGCTAAAACTTGTGCAGGGTGATGATAAGTTTAACGATTTGCCCATTGCATTAAAGGGCATTTATGCTATTGATATGCAGGCAAACTGTGTAGGACTCTATTGGGATGAAGAATCTGACCTTCGAGCAACACAGCTAGATGACATCAAAACTTATTTACAGTCTTTGGCTGAACTTTAATTTATAAACCCCTCAAACAGGATTAACGGTTAACTATGGCGAACGCTCCTCGGTCCACATCTAAAAGCACCACAGCAAAATCTCCGAGTGCTGCGAAAAAGCGTGCCTTAGTGATTGTGGAGTCGCCTGCAAAAGCGAAAACAATCAATAAATACCTGGGTTCAGATTACATTGTGAAATCATCCGTGGGGCATGTGCGTGACTTGCCGACAGGTGGATCTAAAAGTACAGAAAAAAAGCCTGTATCACGTGCCAAACTCAGCGATGAGCAAAAGGCTGAAAAAGCCCAATCAGCGTTGGTTAATCGTATGGGGGTTGACCCTGAACACGATTGGAAAGCCCATTATGAAGTGCTTCCTGGCAAAGAACATGTAGTTGCCGAACTGAAAAAACTGGCATCGCAAGTTGATGAAATCTACCTCGCAACGGATATGGACCGTGAAGGGGAAGCGATTGCATGGCATTTAAAAGAAGTGATTGGTGGCGATGATTCACGTTATCAGCGTGTGGTCTTTAACGAAATTACCAAAAATGCCATTCAGGAAGCCTTTAAACAGCCTTCACGTTTAGATATCGATAAGGTTAATGCCCAGCAAGCACGCCGTTTCCTAGACCGCGTGGTCGGTTTTATGATTTCGCCATTACTATGGGAAAAAATTGCCCGTGGTTTATCGGCAGGTCGAGTGCAATCGGTTGCAGTAAAACTGGTGGTAGAACGTGAACGTGAGATTCGCGCTTTTATTCCTGAAGAATACTGGCAGGTTTTTGCAGATACCAAATCTTCAAGCGATGACATTCGTTTAGAAGCAGTGAAACAAGGTGGCAAAACCTTAAAACTGCAAAATAAGGTACAAACGGATGCTTTATTAAAAGTTTTGAATGATGCCGAATATAAAGTGTCGACGCGTGAAGATAAACCGACCAAGGTTAATCCAAGCGCACCTTATATCACATCGACCTTGCAACAGGCCGCAAGTACCCGTTTAGGCTTTTCTGTAAAGAAAACCATGACGATGGCACAGCGCCTGTATGAAGCAGGTTTTATTACTTATATGCGTACTGACTCAACATTCTTAAGTGATGATGCAGTCAATATGGTTCGTAATCACATTGAACTTGAGTTCGGTGAAAAGTACTTACCTGTCAAGCCAAACCGTTATGGTAATAAAGCAGGCGCGCAAGAAGCCCATGAAGCGATTCGTCCATCCAATGTTTCCCTTAAAGGTGATCAGTTGGTCGGGGTCGATCGTGATGCACAACGTTTGTATGATCTGATTTGGCGTCAGTTTGTAGCCTGTCAGATGACACCAGCAGAATACTTGTCTTCTACCATTTTAGTTGATGCCAATGGCGTGGAACTTAAGGCCAAAGGCCGTACTTTAGTTTTTGACGGTTTTACCAAAGTTCGCGGTGCAAACAAAGCTGATGATGATATTTTGCTACCGGCAGTTAAAGTCGGTGAAATTCTCAAACTTGAGAAACTTGATCCATCTCAACACTTTACCAAGCCGCCGGCACGCTTTACCGAAGCTTCATTGGTTAAAGAACTAGAGAAAAAAGGCATCGGTCGTCCATCAACTTATGCGGCTATTATTTCAACCATTCAAGATCGTGGTTATGTCAAGCTCGACAATCGTCGTCTGTATGCCGAGAAGATGGGTGAAATCGTGACGGATCGTCTCGATGAAAACTTTAACAATCTGATGAATTACGCTTTTACCGCGGATCTTGAAGGTCAGCTTGATAAAGTGGCTGATGGACAGCGTAACTGGAAAGAGTTGCTGGATAATTTCTACGGTGACTTTAAAAACCGCTTAACTACAGCTCAAGGTGAAAACGGCATGCGTCGTAATCAACCGGTTGAAGTTGAAGCGGTACATTGTCCTGAATGTTCACGTCCAATGCAGATTCGTACCGGAACCACTGGAGTGTTCTTGGGATGTTCAGGCTACAACTTGCCGCCAAAAGAGCGCTGTAAAGGTACTTTGAATTTGACTCCTGTAGAGTCGTTAGCAGCTTTGTCTGATGATGATGCAGCAGAAACAGCTGATCTCATGTCGAAAAAACGTTGCCCGATTTGTGAAACGGCAATGGACAGTTATGTGATTGATGGCGGGCGCAAACTGCATGTCTGTGGTAATAATCCAGACTGTGCCGGTTTTGAGCTTGAAGAAGGCGAGTTCAAGATTAAAGGATACGATGGTCCAAGCATTCCATGCGATAAATGTGATGGTGAAATGCAGCTTAAGACGGGTCGTTTTGGTCCTTACTTTGCCTGCACCAGCTGTGACAATACCCGTAAAGTGTTAAAGAGCGGTCAGCCTGCGCCACCACGCGTGGATCCAATTAAAATGGAACACCTACGATCAACCAAACACGATGACTTCTTTGTTCTTCGTGATGGGGCAGCCGGTTTATTCCTGGCAGCGAGTAAATTCCCGAAAGTGCGTGAAACACGTGCACCGAAAGTTGCCGAACTTCGTACGGTTGCCGAGCAGCTTGATCCAAAATATCAGTTTATTTTGCAAGCGCCCGATGCAGATCCTGAAGGGAATCCAACCTTGGTGAAATTCAGTCGTAAGAATCAAGCACAATATATTGGTTCTGAAAATGCTGAAGGGAAACAAACCAAGTGGAGTCTGGTTTTCCAAGATGGGAAATGGGTTGAAGCCTAATTTTTAAGAAGTGAAAAAATGCTGACGAAAGTCGGCATTTTTTATGCCAAAATGATTTCAATAAGAATTGAATAAAATATTTAATTGGGGGGTGGTATTGGAGATTCAAACGAAAAAATTTGCTGTACTCATTGATGCGGATAATTCATCTATTAATGCAATATCATCTGTATTAGAAGAAGTCGCTAAATATGGAATTGCAAGTGTAAAAAGAGTCTATGGAGATTGGAGTAGTGAAACATTAAAAAAATGGAGAGACGTTCTACTACCTCATGCAATAACTCCTGTTCAGCAATTTGCTTATACCAAAGGCAAAGATGCTACTGATATGATTCTAATTATTGATGCAATGGATTTGTTGTATGCAGGTGCATTGGATGGCTTTTGTATTGTTTCAAGCGATAGTGATTTTACTCCTTTAGCATCAAGAATCCGTGAAAATGGTTTAATTGTTTATGGATTTGGTAAAAAAGCTACCCCGGAAGCTTTTAAAAAAGCGTGTGATAAATTTATTTATATCGAAAATCTGTTAGCAGATATCGAAATCAAGCAACAAGAAGATGATGAGTCGATAAATACACAACAGAAAAAAATATTAACTTCAGATAAGCCACTTGAAAATAAAGCAATCCCACAAAATAAGGAAAATTCTGACATTGCAGAATTAATGGATCGGGCAACATTAAATTTGATTTATAAAGCGGTAAAAGACAATACGGATGAAAATGGTTGGGCTAATTTAAGCATGGTTGGACAGTATATTAGTGCTGTGAAACCTGATTTTGATTCGCGAAATTATGGCAGAGCCAAATTATCAGGGTTAATCAAAACACTTAATCTTTTCGAAACGAAAATAGAAATGAGTCAGATGTATTTAAGAAAAATGAAAAAACAGAGTAATTAAATTCATGTGGAAAAAAATCCGAATTTTATGTTTATTGATGATTTTACTCATTGTAGCAGTCAATGCTTACCGTGATCAAAACCAGGATTGGTCTAAACCGATTATTGTCATGCTGCATCCCATCAATGCAGACGGACAGGTTACTACCCAAAACTATATTCAATCTTTGAATTTGTCTGAGTTAACTGCTGCACAAGAATATCTCAAATATATGTCGGCACAATACCGTGGACAACCTATCTCTTTGTATTTTCAAATGGGGCGCGAACTCAAAAAAATGCCTCCAAAAGTACCTGAGCAGGCAAACATGCTGGATACTATTTTATGGAGTTTAAAGTTCCGTTTTTATGCATGGAAACAGCATGAAAGCAAAGATGGCTCACCCAGTGTGACGTTATTTTTAAATTATTATGATCCAAAGCACAGCAAAGAATTAAAGCATTCTACAGCCTTACAAAAAGGGCGGATTGGTTCAGTCAATTTATTTGCCTCTAAAAAACAGTCGCAACAAAATAAAATTGTACTGGTACATGAATTACTCCATG
>JBLZXS010000247.1:0-8070 GCA_050285325.1 Acinetobacter sp. | reverse complement strand
GCGCATCCACCACTTCAAGCAAGAAACGCGCACGGTTTTCAACCGAACCGCCATAAATATCGCTACGTTTATTGGTTGAAGTCTGCAAGAATTGGTCAATCAGATAACCATTGGCGGCATGCAATTCCACCCCGTCAAAACCTGCAGCTTTGGCACGAATGGCAGACTGTTTATATTGCTCGGTAATCGCTTGAATTTCAGAAATTTCCAGTGGACGCGGTACCACATATTCACGTTTTGGACGCAGTAAACTGACCTGCCCCGCTTGTTTAATATCACTGGCAGAAACCGGGGTTTCACCGTTTAATAAATCAGGGTGTGATACCCGACCAACATGCCACAATTGCGCCACGATCAAACCGTCTTTGGCATGCACAGCACTAGTGACCAGTTTCCAGCCTTCAACTTGCGCATCAGTAAATAAACCGGGGGTTTTTTCATAACCGTTGGCTTGTTCTGAAATCACGGTTGCTTCAGAGATGATTAAACCTGCACTTGCACGTTGCGCATAGTATTCAGCCATCATTGGTGTAGGTACACGATCTGCTGTGGCACGACTACGTGTTAATGGTGCCATCACCACGCGGTTTTTAAGTTTAAGTTCACCAAATTGAATCGGTGTTGAAAAATCTGTCATCCAGCAATCCTCTTACAGCTTGCCCGGACTGATTAAAGTCTAAAGCGCATGCTGTAAATGTTGTAAAAACTCTTCGATCAGTGCTTCATTACGCGAGAAATAAGACCATTGCCCATATTTAGTGACATGAATCAGTCCTGCCTGTTGCAGCACCGATAAATGGTTGGACATGGTCGATTGAGAGATATCGGCAATTTTTTCCATCTGACCTGCGCACACGCCACGACTAAAATCAGTTCCACATTCTTCAGCGGAAATATAGCGTTCAGGTTCTTTTAAACATTGCAGAATCTGACGTCTAATCGGGTTGGCTAAGGCTTTATAAATTGCTTCTGTGTCCATCTCATTTCACTCATGTTCATGATCAGCACCTTACCTAGAATCATTATATCGAATTTATACGATATTAATATCGAAATTTATCGATATTGTATATTCATTTTGTAAATTGCTGCAATCTTGTACAAATTCACTCTATTCTAACATTGTCTGATCAATGGGTTGGATGAACTCGACTCACCCAATTTTAAAGCTAAAAAAACAGAGGACCGGCCTCTGTTTTTCCAGCAATAAACTTATAAACCCTGTTTTAAACTGGCTTCAATAAATTTATCCAGATCACCATCGAGGACTGCGCCGGTATTCGAGCTTTCCACACTGGTACGCAAGTCTTTAATCCGTGAGTCATCCAGTACGTACGAACGAATCTGACTACCCCAACCGATATCAGACTTGGTATCTTCCAGTGCCTGCGCAGCATCAGTACGCTTTTTCATCTCTAATTCATAGAGTTTGGCACGTAACTGTTTCCAGGCATGATCACGGTTGGCATGTTGTGAACGCTGGTTCTGACACGCCACCACAATTCCTGTTGGTGCATGGGTTAAACGTACCGCAGAATCGGTTTTGTTAATATGCTGACCACCCGCACCCGATGCACGATAAGTATCGGTACGCACATCTGCAGGATTGATATCAATTTCGATATTGTCATCGATTTCAGGAGAAACAAACACAGCCGAGAATGAAGTATGACGACGGTTACCCGAGTCAAATGGCGATTTACGCACTAAACGATGCACGCCAGATTCGGTACGTAACCAGCCATAGGCATACTCGCCTTCAACGCGGATTGTTGCAGATTTAATCCCGGCAACATCACCGTCAGATTCTTCCATCAATTCTGCTTTAAAGCCGTGACGTTCAATCCAGCGCATATACATACGAAGCAACATGGATGCCCAGTCTTGTGCTTCTGTACCACCTGAACCGGCCTGAATTTCCACATAACATGGGTTCGGATCCATCGGGTTACTGAACATACGACGGAATTCAAGTTTTGCCAGTTCCGATTCAGACGCATCCAATTCTGCTTGTACATCTTCAAGCAAGCTTTCGTCGTCTGCTTCAACCGCTAAATCAAGCAATGCTTGCGCGTCTTCAAGCTGCGTTGATAAACCTTCAAGCACATTTAATACGTTTTCAAGCTCGCCTTTTTCTTTGGCCATCGCTTGCGCACGACTTTGATCATTCCAGATTGCTGGATCTTCTAACTCGCGGAGAACCTCTTCTAAACGCTCTTTTTTCAGATCGTAGTCAAAGATACCCCCGTAGTGTTTGACCACGTTCGTTTAAGTCTTTTAGCTGTAATAGATAGGGATTAATTTCCACGATATTCTCTCAAACAAAATTTAAGCTTAAATAGCCGGCAATTATATCACAGAGCATGGATGCAATTTTAGAGGGCATAGGTGCAATAACAGTTGACCAAAATGTCTTTTTTATAAACAATGTGCATGTTTTTTATACATTATTACAATTTTGTTACAACAATAACCTTTGGGGGTTTTATGAAACGCACTTTATTAGCGCTTGGTCTTGCTGCAATTGCTTGTTCAAGCTTTGCTTATAATGCTCAATTAGATGGTAACTTCACTTACACTGATCATGATGATAATTTTACTGATACAGACCATCAGTTTGAGCTAAAAGGCACTTTTTACTTCAATCCTGTTTCTACTAAAAATACACCTTTGAATGAAGCCGCATTTTTAGGTCATAATAGCAATGCTTATCTTGGCTATTCTTATAACTATTTAGAAAGCAAAACTATTTTAGCTACAAAATCTGAAGCTGATTTACATACAATTTATGGTGGAATTGAATATTTTGTTGAACAATTTTATTTAAATGGTGAATTAGGTTTTGGTCAGAATGAAATCAAAGTGATCTCTCCTTTAGGGAATGTCACTAACGAGTCTGATGTTACAAATTATCGTGCATTAGTTGGTTATATGCCTGTATCGAATCTATTATTGGCGGCAGGTATTGATGGCTATCAAGGCGATGGTGACTTGGAAGACAACCGCTTCGCAGTACGTGCAAAATACGTAGCACCCATGGATCAAGGTCAATTTTTAAATCTGGAAGCTGATGGGGCATTTGGCGATACAGATAGTTTAACTCTCGGTGCGGACTACTATTTCGACCAGGCTTTCAGCTTAGGTGCAGCTTATAATATTGAAGATAATGGCGAAGACGATGTAGATTTCTTCTCGATTCGTTCTAAATATTTCATCAATTCCAATTTTGCAATCGGCGGTGCCGTTGGTTTTGGTGATGATGTTCAAGCATTCAATATCAATGCAACTTATCGTTTTTAGTTGAAAAACAAGCACTAAACCAATATTTAAAAACACGCTCTATTGAGGGTGTTTTTTTATTATTAACTCATTATTATGTTACAAAATACTTAAAATTTTATTAAAAATTCACATAAATCCATTAACTCTCCATAATTTTAATAAAACAAAACATTTTAATAAGAATATATATTTCAATTAGTTAATATTAAAAAATTACATAAGATTACGTTAGAAACATTTCTGTAACCCTGCAATGATTGACGTAATTTCATTTTACTCTAGACTAAAAGTTGTAACAAAAAATGTATTATTTTTAACCATAAATTTAAGGGGTAGTATCCATGAAAAAATTAGCCATTGCTTCAGCACTTCTTTCTGCTCTAGCAATTACAGGTACAGCAAATGCATACCAAGCCGAAGTAGGCGCAGCAGCAGCTTACATTGACCCGGATAACGGTAGCTCAGGTAGTGCTTTTGGTGTAGATGGTACTTATTACTTCAACCCCGTTCAAACTCGTAATGCACCACTTGCAGAAGCGGCTTTCCTTGACCGCGCAAGCAATGTAAACGCCCAAGCAACATTTGCTGACCAAGGTGAGTTAGATAGCAACACTTATGGCATAGGTGCCGAGGTATATGTTCCAAATTCTGACTTTTATTTAAGTGGTAATGTCAGTCAAAATGAAACAGAACGTTTCAATGTATTGGGTCAAAAATATGACTTCGATACCACATATTATGCCGCTGAAGTCGGTTACCTTCCAGCACCAGGCCTATTAATTGCTGCTGGTCTTAAAGGTTATGACAACGACAATGACGATGGTGTAGATCCAACACTACGTGCCAAATACGTTACTCAATTAAGCAATGGTAATGATATTAATCTAGAAGCTGGTGCATCATTTGGTGATCTAGACGAGTTCAACCTTGCTGCAGATTACTTCATTGATAAAACACTCAGCGTAGGTGCTGACTATTACAACAATGACTTAACTGATCAAAGTGAGTTTGGTGTTAATGCACGTAAATTCATTAACCAACAAGTTAGCCTTGAAGGTCGAGTTGGTTTCGGTGAAGCAGGAAATAATGACTACAACTCATTTGGTGTAGCAGCTAAATACCGCTTCTAATCAAACCAGATTATCTCTGACATAAAAAAACCGCTCAAATGAGCGGTTTTTTTATTGTTCCAAGTGTATGACTCGCAGTTGTAAACTGACATTGCCATTAAACTCATTTTTATCTAATTCATAGACCAGCCGTACACTGCCCTGCATGGCATCAAATTCAAATTTGTCTCGCGCATTAAAGGCAATTGCTTCTACAATTTGACCATTTTCCAACGCCAGACGCAGTTTTAAATGGATTTCCTTCAACCAGCGATAATCTAGAACTTTAAATACACCTTCAAAAATCGGTGATGGAAATTTTTGTCCCCACGGGGTTAAATTTTGCAGCAAATCAACGGTATCAATTTGAAAATTAGCTGTAGGTAATTCACCATCTGTCCATAAGGTGGCATAAAACAGCGATTCATCCATATTTGACATCAGTTGCTCAAAAACCTGTTTAAATTCTTCAAAATGCTGTTTCTGAATCGTTAAACCCGCTGCTGCGGCATGTCCGCCAAAGTGACTGACCAAATGTGGATGTTGTTCCGCAATCAGTTCAATCGCATCCCGAATATGTACACCCTCTATTGAACGTGCAGAACCTTTAATATGAATCCCATCATCATCTGCTGCAAAAACAATACTGGGACGATGAAACTGTTCTTTCAGACGACCGGCGACAATCCCGATTACGCCCTGATGCCAATGCGGTTCAAATAAAATTAAAGCTGCGGGTAAATGTGCATGGTCTAATTGCACAGTTGCTAATGCAGATAGAGCCTCTTGCTTCATCTGCATTTCCACCTGACGACGTTCAACATTGAGCTGATTCAACTGCTGTGCCAATGGATAGGCAGTTTGCATATCGGCCGCCATGAGACATTCAATACCAATGTCCATGGTTTCCATACGCCCAGCCGCATTAATTCGTGGACCAAGTACAAAGCCTAAATCTTGGGCTTTGAGTTGAGACGGTTCGCGTGCTGCGATATCCAGCAAAGCACTAATCCCTGCACGACATTGATTTTGCTGAATCCGTTTAACACCGGCATCCACCAAGATCCGGTTGTTATAATCCAGACTTGCAACGTCTGCATAAGTACCCAATGCAACCAGATCTAAATACTGGGTCACCTTGGAGGTTGATTTTCCTAATTTACTTCGATAACTCGACAGGTTGGCAAGCAGATAAAATGCAACGCCCACCCCTGCCAAGGCTTTACTTGGAAAGTCGCAGCCCAATTGATTTGGATTGACTACTGCTTCGGCTGTTGGGGTTTCTTTGGTGGTCAGATGGTGATCGGTAATAATCACCTGCATACCATGCGCTTGAGCTTGCTCAACCCCTGCATGACTGGAAATACCATTATCCACCGTAATCAGTAGGTCTGGCTGATACTTGGTAAAAGCCAGATCTGCAATTTTAGGGGTTAAACCATAGCCATACTTAAAACGGTCAGGTACCAGATACTCGACATCGGCGCCCATATCACGCAGTGCGAGTACCATCAAGGCAGTACTGGTCGCACCATCGGCATCATAATCACCGACAATGACTATTTTTTTATTATCATCAATCGCTTGATTCATAATTTGAATGGCTTGTTCCAAACCTTTCATTTTTGGAGCAAGTAAATGTTTTAGTTTAAGTTCCAGTTCCTGTTCCGATTGCACACCACGGCGCGCTAAAATTTGCGCAATAAATGGCGACACGCCCTGAATATTTTCAGGGCGTGTAATAAAAGGTCTTTGCTGAATCAGTGTTTTTGGCATTTAAGGCATAAGCCGTTGTAATTTCCAGATACCATCGATTCTTTCATAAGTCAGACGGTCATGTAAACGGTTAGGACGACCTTGCCAAAATTCATAATAGTCCGGTACCAAACGGTAGCCGCCCCAAAATTCCGGTTTAGCCAACTCTGCTTTGTCGCTCATCTGATCTTGCAA
Source organism: Acinetobacter sp. (assembly GCA_050285325.1). GTDB lineage: Bacteria > Pseudomonadota > Gammaproteobacteria > Pseudomonadales > Moraxellaceae > Acinetobacter. The sequence continues at coordinate 1,729 of JBLZXS010000247.1, read as the reverse complement.
GGTTTGAAAACGCGTTTGCAACTCCTCACGACTGGCAATCACCCCACTTTGTGGCGTACTAATATGCGCTGCAATCTGGCTATCCCGTGGACGCTTATGGTAATAGTCCGTCGACTCTGCTAAAGAGATCTTGTCAACTCTACCACTGACGCGAATTTGACGTTCCAATTCAGGCCAGTAAAACAGCAATTCCGCATACGGATTGGCAATTAAATCCAAGCCTTTTTGACTGTCGTAATTGGTATAAAAGTCATAGCCCACCGGCGTTGCACCACGTAACAGTACTGTACGTACATGTGGACGGCCTTGCGCATTTGCCGTTGCCAATGACATGGCATAGGGTTCATGCAATTTGGCGTCTAACGCTGCATTAAACCAATTTAAGAACTGCGCATGTGGATGCTCCTCCACATGAGCTTCATGCAATTCACCTTTTTGGTAACTTAAGCGAAGTTCGCTTAAGTCTTTAATCACATCATTCATATTGTTACCTTAAGCAGCATTGGCACGTACGGCATCTGCAAGATGGTTGGCTAAATCAGTCACTTCTTGAAGATTATCCCCTTCCACCATCACTCGAATGACAGGTTCAGTGCCTGATTTACGAATCAACAAGCGTCCACGACCTTTAAGCTGTTGTTCAGCTTTTTCAAATTCAGATGCTAATGCAGTTACTGCATAAGGATCGAACATAGCGTCTAAACGAACATTCACCAATACATTTGGTAATAAATGAAAATCTACCACCAGCTCATGCAAGGCTTTTTTCTGTTCAACCATGACAGTCAACACTTGCAAGGCTGCAATAATTGCATCGCCTGTGGTGCTCTTGTCTAGAGTTAGAATATGTCCTGATGGTTCACCGCCAATCACCCAGCCATTTTCATCCAGTGCTTGCAACACATAACGGTCACCTACGCTGGCACGTATAAATGGAACTTGGGCTTTTTCTAAAGCCAATTCAAGTGCCATATTGCTCATCACTGTACCTACAATGCCCTCAGGCTTGCGGTTGCCCTGAGTAGCCAAAATGTACAGGACATGATCACCAGTGATTTGTTCACCGTTTTTATCCACCATAATCACGCGGTCTGCATCACCATCAAAGGCAATACCCAAATCTGCCTGATGTTCAACTACTGCCTTTTGCAGGTTTTCCGGATGGGTTGAACCACAATTTTCATTGATGTTTAAACCATTCGGTTCATTGTGAAGCGCAACCACAGTTGCACCCAATTCTCTAAATACCGAAGGACCGACGTTATAGGCGGCACCGTTGGCACAGTCCACCACAATCTTTAAATTACTTAAATCAAAATGGTACGGGAAAGTGGATTTGCAAAATTCAATGTAACGACCATTGGCATCTTTGACCCGAACGCTTTTACCCAGGTTTGCGGTATCTTCAATTTTCAATTCTTTTTCAAGTTCTTGATTAATTGCGTCTTGAATTTCATCTGGAAGTTTTTTACCTTCGCTTGAGAAGAACTTAATCCCATTATCAAAATAAGGGTTATGCGAAGCTGAAATAACAATGCCCAAGCTGGCATGCAAGGCACGGGTTAAATGCGCAATCGCCGGGGTTGGCAATGGACCCAACAAATGCACATAAACACCGGCAGCATTTAAACCGGCTTGTAAAGCGGATTCTAAAATATAACCAGATAAACGGGTATCTTTGCCTAAAACAACAATAGGTTTACTTTTTTTAGTATATTTTTTTAAAACT
>JBLZXS010000246.1:0-3625 GCA_050285325.1 Acinetobacter sp. | reverse complement strand
ATACCAACTTTTTTGCCAACTGGGACATTCTGCAAGATAGTTGCATTATCAGTCATTGTTAATCCTAACGATATAAAATAGGCACCGAGAAGAGGTGACCCAAAAGAATACAAATTTCCTTAATTGTAGCACTTTTCCAAGTGGTTTTTTTCTTAAAAAATAGTGTGCTTAAAAAAATATTAGATTAAATGTATGAGTTTAATCGGTTCACAAAATATTAAAGCCGATAAGGGGGCAGATTTCGCAGCACAAATATGCGTCTTATAAAGTGAGCGTCCGATATTTTTCTTAAAAGCCAGCCTGAAAGCGAGGATGGATCGGCGTATCTAATGATTGCGCGATGGTTTGGAATGGAGTTGATTCACAGCACTCAGTTTTATTACGCTATGCCGCTTATGCACGACTAGAGCAGATAAAAATGTTTTGTTAAGGTTTACCGTGGCTCTTCAGGGCATAAAGCATATTGCTTAAAATGCATAAGTTATTCTTGTTATGGTTTAACCACGGCTTTTATCCAGGTCAACATCCGCTAATTGCCCAATAGGATGGAGGGGAATGTACCTGATAAAACCAATTCGGAGATGACCAGCCTTTTGGGAAGTGGAAAGGGAATAAGTGCGAAATTACAGTATAAATTTTAAATGCGATAAAGGTATTCAGACCCATATCGCTTTTATGTGTTGCTGTATTCTTGAGCTCTATTGTTAACAATCTAGGTTTAAAAAGGGTATATGCGACTAAAGTTGTAGCGAGAGTGTTTTTATTTTTATAAAAAAGCAAAAATATAAATAAAAACAAGTTATTTATTTAAACTGGTGGCTATTCAACCGTTTTAAAAAGCAGCTTTGTTTTCTTGAAATCATTGTTTAAATTGGTCATACCAATAATTATTTAACAGACCAATATTGATCTTTAATTAAACAAAATTTACTATACTTGTGAAAATACGAATTATTTTTTTATTTAATTCATTATTGGTCTGACCAATATAAAGTAATTCTATGAATATTCAGACCACTGGTAATGTACCCGTAAGCATTTCAAGGAGATGACAATGCTTCATTCTTGGCAACAGATTTATGATCCGATGGGAAATATCTGGATTTCCAGTGCTATTGCCCTTATCCCAATTATCTTTTTCTTTCTTGCATTGGCAATTTTCCGTTTAAAAGGCAGTGTAGCGGGAACGATTACAGTTTTTTTAGCACTTTTAGTCTCTCTTTTTGCTTATCAAATGCCAGTTGCGATGGCATTTGCATCGATGATTTATGGCTTTTTTTATGGTTTATGGCCGATTGCCTGGATCATTATTGGCGCGGTATTTTTATATAAAATTTCAGTAAAAACCGGTCAATTCAATATTATCCGTTCTTCCATTTTATCGATTACCGAAGATCAGCGTTTACAAATGCTGCTGGTGGGTTTCGCTTTTGGTACCTTCCTTGAAGGGGCTGCAGGTTTTGGTGCACCGGTCGCCATTACTGCGGCCTTGTTGGTGGGGTTAGGTTTCAAGCCTCTTTATGCAGCAGGCTTATGCTTAATTGTGAATACTGCACCTGTGGCATTTGGTGCGATGGGAATTCCGATTATTGTTGCAGGGCAGGTGTCTGGTGTGGATACCATGGAAATCAGCCAGATGGTGGGTCGTCAGTTACCGTTCATGGTGCCAATAGTATTGTTCTGGATTATGGGGATTATGGATGGCTGGCGCGGTATTAAGGAAACTTGGCCAGCGGTGATTGTGGGCGGTGGATCTTTTGCGATTGCCCAATACTTAACCTCCAACTTTGTCGGTCCAGAACTTCCGGATATTACTGCAGCCATCGCGTCATTGGTGAGCTTAACGATTTTGCTTAAATTCTGGAAACCGAAACATATCTTCCGTTTTAGCAATGAAGATGCCAATCTGGATGTGAGTTTACAAGCCGATCAGCAAAAACAATACAGTGTTGCGCAGATTACCAAAGCTTGGTCTCCGTTCATGATTTTAACCGCGATGGTGACCATTTGGAGCATCAAGCCTTTTAAAGACTTGTTCACTAAAGATGGTGCTTTACACGATTTGGTGTTTTCAATCAAAGTGCCTTATTTGCATCAACTGGTGCAAAAAATGCCTCCGGTGGTACCCGAAGTTAAAGATTACGATGCCATCTATAAATTTGACTGGCTCTCTGCGACAGGTACAGCTATTTTTATTGCCGCAATTATTACTATCATTTTCCTGAAAATGAAGCCGAAAGAGGCTGTGGTGACTTTTGGTGAAACCATCAATGAATTAAAAACACCAATTTATTCAATTGGCATGGTCTTGGCCTTTGCCTTTATTGCCAATTATTCAGGCATGTCGGCAACTTTGGCATTGGCACTTGCGCATACCGGACAAGCTTTTACCTTCTTCTCGCCATTCTTGGGCTGGATCGGGGTGTTCTTAACCGGTTCCGATACTTCTGCCAATGCATTATTTGCCGCATTACAAGCAACGACAGCACAGCAAATTGGGGTTCCTGAAGTGTTATTGGTTGCAGCCAATACCAGTGGCGGAGTGACCGGTAAAATGATTTCACCGCAATCGATTGCAATTGCCTGTGCCGCGGTTGGCTTGGTGGGGAAAGAATCCGATCTGTTCCGTTTTACGGTTAAACACAGTATCGTCTTTACGGTAATGATGGGTATTATTATTACCTTACAAGCTTATGTGTTCCCATGGATGATTCCATAACACGCAATTGAGGACAGCAAATGAAAGTCTCTGACAAAGTGGTACAAAACCTGCGCATATTGATTGAACAAAATAATATGCAAGTTGGAGACCGTTTGCCTGCTGAACGAAAATTATGTGAACAACTGGGGGTATCTCGTTCCTCTTTACGCGAAGCAATACAGCAACTCACAAGTACCGGCATGCTGTTAAGTAAAGTGGGAGCGGGAACTTATTTGCAACAGTTGCCCGTCAATTGGTCGCAACATCAAATTGTACAGCCTTTAAGTCATTTGATTGATCAGGATCCTAGCTATCGTTTTGATGTGCAGGAAGCACGAACCATTTTAGAAGGCGGTACGGCTTGGTATGCCGCAGAGCGTGCCACGCCCGAAGACCTGCTGAATATTCGCCAATGCTACGATCAAATTAGCCATTTTCAGTCAATCGGTGATGATGATCGGGCGGCACAAGCCGATGCCAAATTTCATCTTGCGATTGCGGAAGCATCCCACAATTTGGTGCTGATCCAGATGATGCGCGGCTTATTTGATCTGTTGCAATTCAACGTGGTTTTAGGGCGTCGTAAAGTTTACTCGGAACCGCAACGTTTTGAGCAATTACATTTACAGCATCATCAAGTGATGGATGCAATTGAACGTCGAGATCCAGAAGCTGCTCGAAAAGCAGTGTGTGGACATATTGAGTTTGTCATTCAACAAGTTCGCTCGATTGATGAGGAAGAAGCTCGTCGTCAGCGTGCCAGTCGATTAAACAGGATATAGTTATGATTATTTCTTCTGCCAATGATTACCGTGAAGCCGCTAGACGTCGCTTGCCACCTTTCTTGTTTCATTATATTGATGGGGGCGCATATGCGGAATATACACTCAAGCGTAATGTAGAAGACTTATCCAAAATTGCCTT
>JBLZXS010000245.1:0-2605 GCA_050285325.1 Acinetobacter sp. | reverse complement strand
TAAACGTGAAGTAATGGAATGCATCGCGCCACTGGGTAAAGTTTATCAAGCAGGTACATTGTCGGGTAATCCATTGGCAATGCGTGCAGGTATCGAGATGTTTAAGCATTTACGTGCTGAAGGTTTCTATGAGAAATTGTCAGCGCAACTTGCTAAGTTACTTTCAGGCTTAGAAGCAGCTGCGCAAGAAGCAGGTGTTCCGTTTAAAACGCAACAAGTGGGCGGTATGTTTGGTTTGTACTTTACCGATCAAGAAGACATTACCAGTTTCGATTCAATGTTGAAATGTGATGTTGATGCCTTCCGTAAGTTCTTTCATGGCATGTTAAATCGTGGTGTAAACCTTGCACCATCTGCTTTTGAAGCCGGATTTATTTCAGCTGCGCATTCTGATGACGATATTGCCTACACCATTCAAGCAGCAAAAGAGACTTTTGCCGAAATGAAAGCTTAAGTTTTTTAGTTTTATACAGTATTAAGCCCGAATTCGTTCGGGCTTTTTTATACGGACTTTGATTAAGGGAAATAGCTAGATGCAAACCAAACATTATTTGACGCTGAGTGATGCGGAATTTTTATTAGATAATGCACATCAATATGCTGTTCAGAACAGTTTTAATGTCAGTATTGCAGTGGTGGATGAAACTGGAAATTTGCTTGCCATGAAGCGTATGGATGGTGCAGCACCAATGACTGCAAATTTGGCAATTGAAAAAGCCAAATGCTCGGCAATGAGCCGTCGTCCTTCAAAGTTGTTTGAAGACTTGATTAAAGGCGGTCAAATGGGCTTTTTAACCATGGATAGTTTTGCGGGTATGCTTGAAGGTGGTGAGCCAATTTTATATGAGGGTCAACTGGTTGGGGCAGTTGGGGTTTCTGGGGTGAAATCTTTCCAGGATGCGGAAATTGCACAGGTGGCGATTGAGAAGTTTTTGGCGCAGCAGGCAGTTTAATTATTTTGAAATCAGAAGTTTTCTTCATCAATAGATTGTATATTGATGAAGAAAATGAGTATGGAACGTGTAGATTAATTTAAAAAAGCCCAATCTCTGATAATTGGGCTTTGCATTTTAAAATAACTAATTGAATTATATATAATAAATTTTTATTTGGTATGAGGTATATTATGTTAATTCTAGAAATTATTAAAAGTAGAGGACTATAAAATTGTCTATTCCCTTAAGTGAAATTGCAAAATTGACTAATAATCCCGATTTGCAAAAGAACATTCAGGTTTGGGTCGAAGTGTTAGAAAAAGCCCATAAAGGTTTAAATAATTTATTTAATAGTCCTGAAATGCAACAGACTTTAATTGCTTTAAATAAAATGGCTATAGCTTTTAACAACTACATCAATGATCCAGTTGTTATAAAAAATCTAGAAAATTTTCAAAAATCGTTAGTAAATATTGTCAATACTAAAGAATTTCAAGAAAAATTTAATGAGGAATTTAAACAGAAAGCAGACTTTGTTCAATAATTAAAAGTTTTCGAAGAACTAATTTCAGAAGAAATTAATCTAAATGAATCTTTTCCTACTATTCAAAACAACATAGATAAAAGAGAATTAATTTGGCGAACATTAGAAGTAATTTTAGTTATTTATAGTCTGTATTTTGGGCAATTAGATCACTTTAACAATTATGAGGAAGCATATATATTTTATATAAATGGCATCGAATCTAAAGCTGTGACAACTTCAGCAATACATCTGAGATCAGCTCCTGATTCTGAGAGTGAATCAAAATTAATTATTCCTCAAAGTAATCTATTGAAAGTCTATGAGGGAGAGCATAATGGTTGGGTAAAAATTTCTATCAATTTAAATGGCTTGGATGTCGAGGAATATGTTTGTAAAGACCATATAAAACGTCTCTAATCATTATTTTATAGTTACAGTAGGTTCTAAATCTTATCAACTTTCTAAGCTAAAATATTAGGCAAACGTCGCTTTAGAGTCCTCCCATGCCGTACTCCATGCCCAAAAAAATCCAGTTCGCTTCTTCCCAGGCCAAATGGCAGCTTGCTGCTTCAAATTCAGTATTGGTACTTGTCGGATTGCAAAATTTAAGAACACAAACGGGCATACAAGACAGTGACCTAATCACTCATCTGATCCAAATCAGTAACAAAGCCAGAGCACTGGATATTCCAATTGTTGATTTGTACGGTGATGACTTGATGCAGGGGATGCAACAGCTCGGGGAATATGCATCATCGAATCCACAAATGATATTTGCAGGGCAGGTGAGTCCGATGCTCAAGCAAATCTTGCCACATCTACAAAGTGTGACCGAGCAAATCTGTGTGGTGGATGATGCAATTTTATTGCTGAATCAGGAACAGCATATCCAGTGGATTGAAAATATCTCGGTACAAGGTTTGCATCATATGAATAGCTATAGTTTGACTCGACTCTGGGATTTAAGTGCGCCGTCCAATTATGTGCTTTCAACCAAGGGAATTATGCTCGCCGTTGCTGAACAACTGAACATGGATGCACTTGAAATTGATCCTTATGTCGATTTAAGACAATACGGTCTGGATTCTGTATCTATTGTCACTTTGGTGGGTGTTTGGCGTGCGCATGGTGCAAATGTGCGATA
>JBLZXS010000244.1:0-2110 GCA_050285325.1 Acinetobacter sp. | reverse complement strand
TTGGGTAGCGGAGGGGTATCGGTATGATATTCAATGTCGATATATTCACGTTGATCAATATTGGCAATTTCACCACTGGCTAATGCTTTAAGCTGGGCGAACACCTCATTTAACTCACCCCGAATCCGGTGCAATTGAATACTGCGTGGAATAGGCAATGCTTCAAACTGAAAAGCAGTTTCATCAGCTTTCGATGGTTCAATTTTGACTTCAACCACTTGGTGCTTATAGTTAATTTCACTAAAAGAGAGAGGGATCGGTGAGCCGCTATAACGAATATGCGGATGCTGAACTTTTTGTGGTTTATGCAAATGCCCCAGCGCGACATAATCAATCACATCATCAAATAATGCGGTAGAGAGGGCTTCTTCATTGCCAATAATAATCGGGCGTTCAGAGTCGGAAGTTTCGCCGCCTTGCATATGCGCATGTGACATTAAAATCAGCGCCTGATCATCGGTTTTCCGTTTTTTGGCTTCACTAATCAGTTGCTGGTGCAAATAGCCAATCGCATTTTGACTATTAGTAGTGTGTTCATTAAAACCGGTAATTTCAGCAGCACGTAAAAAAGGCAGACTCAAACACCATGCGACAACCTTTTTATTCAGGTCATAAATCGGCAGCAGTAAACGATCGAGATCTAAAGTCTTGTCTTCCTTCCAGCGAATAACCCCAACCGTTCTGGCATTGTATTTTTCCAGTAAGGGTTCGACCTGTTCAATCCTATAACCCGAATCATGGTTACCGGCAATCATCAGGGTTTGCATATGAGGGGCAAGTACATGGGCATCGGCTAAAAACTGGTAAAGCTGTTTTTGTGCGGCGGATGCAGGATTGATGACATCAAAAATATCCCCGGCAATGAGTAGGGCATTCGGTTGTTTTTGTTTAATTTGTTCAAGCAACCAAGTTAAAAATTGTTCATGTTCATACTGGCGTGAATGATTATAAAAGAATTGTCCCAAGTGCCAATCTGATGTATGAAAAAAATGAACAGCCATGTAACGCCCCAAATCACAATGCATGATGAGGCTATAAATTACCATAAATGCAGCCACTTATTATGCAATACATCACGGGTGCGACCACTTAGGTTGTGTTAATTCATTATATTTATATCTTTTTTTATTGCGCTTTTTCATCTGCTTCAACCAGGCCGAAGGTATTTTGATCCAGGTCAAGAAAATATCCCTGCCAGCAACGACCGGGAATCGCAAATTTAGGCATGGCAATTTGACCACCGGCGGCAAGAATCTTCCTGGACGTTTCATCGAAATTTTCGACCAGTACAGAACAGGTAAAAGCATTGGTTCCGCAATGGGTTGGTGGTACAGCTGCGGGACGTTTCAGTAAGCCACCCGACATGTTTTCGGTTTCGATCTGGTAGTACTCGATAGGCAAACCTTCAACGGGGGTAAATGTCCAGCCAAAAATCGCCTGATAAAAATTGATATCTCTTGCTGGATTTGAAGACTGGATTTCAAAGTAAACAATAGGGTTCATGGGGTAGTCCTGATTATTATTTGGAATATTTCAGAAAATTGATGCGATGTATTTGTCGTATGCGCAAGTTTTAATAGCTTTGAAAATAAATCAATTACCCAAAAGAATATATTTTCTTCTCCGAGAGAAATTGTATAATAATTAATCATATTGAAGTATAAAAATGTTGAGCCGCGAAAAACAATTTTTATTGGGGAAACCTGCTTTAAGTAGGTTAATTATCAAGAGCGTATTGAAATGTCTGATATGGCAAAATCACAACATGCCATGACATTGTTTGCGCATTCAAATTAGAGTAGTCCTATGCCGAATAATCCGTTTGATGAGCATCAATTGTCGAATGACATGTTTTATAAAACATTATTAGAGTCAACTTTAGCCATACCCTGGAGCATAGACTGGGCAACAAAACAGTTTAGTTATATTGGTCCTCAAATTGAAAAGTTACTGGGCTGGAAACAGAATTCCTGGACGTCTGTGCAAGACTGGGCAGACCGGATGCATCGGGATGATCGTGATCATGTATTGAATTTTTGTGTAACCCAATCCATTGCCGGTATAGACCATGAAGCGGATTATCGTGCTTTAAAAGCAACGGGTGGTTATT
>JBLZXS010000243.1:0-10547 GCA_050285325.1 Acinetobacter sp. | reverse complement strand
TAATTAAGATAGCTTAATTTATAGAGTAAGACTTTGCCTCAGCTGGTTTTTTTAATTCTCCAACTTGCTGGGTGTATTACGGCACATGAAATTTCGCTAATTATGCATATTTAGTGAGGTTTTATTTTTTATTAATATTTCTGAAATATTAGGTGGATATATTAAGCACCAATAAATAAAACAAGATCAATATTCTAAACTTTCAGCGTTACTTAGAACTGTTTAATTTGGGAGAGTTAAACAGTTTTTTTATTGAAAGATATTTATATTATCCTCCTTGTCGAACGTATTACGACACACAAGCCCCGTCATTAATTTGTCGGGGTTTTTTTCTTACTAGCGTTTCTGTGAAAAAACATAATACAAGCCAAAAATGAACCTAAATTTCTATGGTGATTCATTTAACAATATATACATCTAGCTATGATTTACTGAGCTTACTATTTTTATCGTTAAAGAATAGAGGTGTGTATGTGTTGTGAACATAGGCTTGAAGAAGTTACCGCCTTAAATAATGAAGGCGATCAGGTTGTTGTAAATAGGATTTATGAACCCAAACCTAATAGGAATTTGAAGTCAAATATTGGTGGGGATATCTATCGCCCCTCCAATCAAATTATTGTTGATGGGCAAGTCATAAGATTAACTTTGGATAATTGCTTTATTCACCCCAAGAATAAAAAAATATATTCGATCTGATGTATAAAATATTGTTGGAACCACCTCCGGGTGGTTTTTTAATGGGCGTAATTTATGACATCTGTCTCATGTGAATAGCAACGTGAATGGATGATAAAACAATATGAGCGATCAAAAGAAAGAATAGGGTTGTGTATCGAACGACTTAGTGGTGGAGTGGTTAAAAGCAATGACAGTACAGAACAAAGTAATGGCACAGATCGTGGATCAGAACAACGAACTGATAGCGGTGATGCAACCTGAATCGGATTATGACGAGCCTAAGTCACAGTATTTGGATGGTTAAATATGTTTGATAGTGCAAAAGATGGCAAAGGTCTTCGATATGTTGAGGTGAGTGTCAAGCGTATTGAATGGGTAGGGTAGGCCAATGAAGAGCAGGGCTTGGTTAGCTTTTGCCTTATCTTAGTTTAACCAGAAAGGACAAGTGAAAGGGCAAGACATACACCCGTTTACTGCGTGGAAATGTAAGAGGGGAGTTTATTAATCAGCAGACCATGTCGTGAGTTTGGTTTATCCCAATTTGGGTAAGCCACGCAATCAACAAGGCTATTGGTGATCCTGCTAACAGGACAAAACTGCGATCTGGTAAATATTGCGCTCGGTTCAAGCATTGGTTGAGGGGTGTAGTGAGCCTTTATTTTAGTTACTCTTATCAAAATGGTAAAGGAGATAAGCGCGATGAAAATTTTTTTTGATTTCTTACGTAAAATCACCGGTGGAAAGTTTACTCAAAAACAAGTTAAAGCTGTAGATCAATTAACTGCGACCGCATACGATGATGTTGCCGAAATGCTGGGAATCGCTATTGATGTAATGAGTACAAGTCCAAGCGGAGTTGAACTCATTTGTGGCTTTGAAGGTTTAAGACTTGAAGCATATGATGATGGTGTAGGTGTATGGACTGTTGGGTTTGGTACCACAAAATTTCCAAATGGCATGCGAGTTAAAAAAGGTGATAACTGTACTCTTGAGCAAGCTAAATCTTATATGCAAAACGATTTAAAAGAATTTGAGCAAACCGTGAATGGGGCTGTGGGAGTGCCACTTAATCAAAATCAATTTGATGCATTGGTTTCATTGGCTTACAACATTGGCACAACTGCTTTTAAAAACTCTACGCTAGTTAAAAGGTTGAATGATGAAAATTATAAGGGTGCCGCTGATCAATTTAATGTATGGGTAAATGCTGGGGGGAAGCGCATGCAAGGTTTAGTGAATCGTAGGGCTGCTGAACAGGCTTTATTTTTAAAATGAAACTTATTGTTTTATTGCTGTGCCTCCTGCTCCGGTACACAGCTCACTCGATTACAATGAATGTTGAGGTGAGGGATTTACGTAAGGGTAATTTAATATCTATAGTTTTTCATTAATTTTATTAATATTAAGGATTAACTCTTCGAGGGAGCTTGGTGATCTTTGCAGGTGATCTATCTCAGATTATCTAAAATACGTAGCTTAAATTATTTTATAAGTTTCTGTTTTTTAATAAATATTAATCAATAGGCTAGAAAGATAGATAAAAGTCATCAATTCAACAAAATAATTCTGTAAAATCGTATCCCATTACGAAAGTTAATCGTTCGGTCTTGTCACTGAACCGATGGCTTTCTTCACTTTTTCAGATCAATTTTTTATCCACGATTCGGGTGATTTTCATTTTTCCCGGGCTTAGGTAATGTATTTATATTTATTAACTTATGTGTCTAAAGGGACAGATAAGAATTTCAGGTGCCAACATGGAAATCAAGGTCAATTATCTCGACAATCTTCGGCTTGAAGCTAAGTTTGATGACTTCACGGTGATTGCCGATCAACCGATTCGTTATAAAGGCGATGGTTCAGCACCGGGACCGTTCGATTACTTCTTGGCATCATCAGCAATGTGTGCGGCTTATTTTGTCAAGGTGTATTGCCTGGCGCGTAATATTCCAACCGATAATATTCGTCTGTCGCAGAACAATATCGTTGATCCAGAAAACCGTTATAAGCAAATTTTTAAAATTCAGGTGGAATTGCCGGCTGATATTTCTGAAAAAGATCGCCAAGGCATTTTACGTTCGATTGATCGTTGCACCGTCAAAAAAGTGGTACAGACCGGTCCAGAATTTATTATTGAAGATGTTGAAAGCATCGATGCCGATGCTCAAGCATTGCTGATGCCGAACCTAGCTTCAGAAAATAGTACCTTTATTCCCGGTAAAGACCTGCCTTTAGAAGAAACCATTGCCAATATGTCGGGTATTTTGGCAGGCCTCGGCATGAAGATTGAAATCGCTTCATGGCGCAATATTGTACCCAATGTCTGGTCTTTACATATTCGTGATGCACAGTCTCCAATGTGTTTTACCAATGGTAAAGGGTCAACCAAAGAAAGCGCGCTGGCATCTGCCTTGGGTGAATTTATTGAGCGTCTTAACTGTAACTTCTTCTATAACGATCAGTTTTGGGGTGAAGATATTGCCAATGCTGAATTTGTGCATTTCCCGGATGAAAAATGGTTTCAGCCGGGTCCGAATGGTGAATTACCTAAAGAAATTCTCGATGAATACTGCCTGGAAATTTACAATCCAGATGATGAGCTGTTGGGTACGCATTTATTTGATACCAACTCCGGCAATACTAAACGTGGTATTTGTTCGCTGCCGTTTGTACGTCATTCGGATGGTGAGGTGGTGTATTTCCCCTCGAATCTGATTGAAAACCTGTATTTAAGTAACGGGATGAGCGCAGGTAATACCTTGGCTGAAGCACAGGTGCAATGTTTATCTGAGATTTTTGAACGTGCAGTGAAACGTGAAATTTTAGAAGGCGAAATTGCCCTTCCAGATGTACCCCAAGAGGTACTGGCGAAATACCCGGCTATTGTCGAAGGCATTAAAGGTCTGGAAGAGCAGGGCTTCCCGGTATTGGTAAAAGATGCATCCTTGGGTGGTCAGTTCCCAGTGATGTGCGTGACTTTGATGAACCCACGCACTGGCGGGGTGTTTGCATCTTTCGGTGCACATCCAAATCTGGAAGTTGCATTGGAACGCAGTCTGACCGAATTGTTGCAAGGTCGCAGTTTTGAAGGTTTGAATGATTTACCCAAACCGACTTTTAGCAGTAACGCCGTAACTGAGCCAAATAATTTTGTTGAACATTTCATTGATTCAAGCGGTGTAGTTTCTTGGCGTTTCTTTAGCGCTAAGTCCGATTATGAGTTTGTGGAATGGGACTTTACCAGCCAAGGTGAAAACGACAATAGCGATGAAGCTGCGACCCTGTTCGGCATTCTTGAAGAGATGGGCAAAGAAGTCTACATGGCGGTGTATGAGCATTTAGGTGCAACAGCTTGTCGTATTCTAGTGCCTGATTATTCGGAAATTTATTTGGTAGAAGACTTGGTTTGGGATAATACCAACAAGGCCTTATTGTTCCGCGAAGATATCTTGAATTTGCATCGTTTGGACGATGAAAGTCTGGAGGCATTGGTTGAACGTCTGGAAGAAGTTGAAGTTGATGATTACACCGACATCGTCACCTTGATTGGTATTGAATTTGATGACAATACCGTTTGGGGGCAGCTGACTATTCTTGAATTGAAATTGTTGATTTATCTTGCTTTACAGCAATTTGAAGAAGCCAAAGAGCTGGTCGAAACCTTCTTGCAATACAACACCAATACGGTTGAGCGTGGATTGTTCTATCAGGCATTGAATGTGGTGCTGGAAGTCGAACTGGATGATGAAATGGACTTGAATGATTATGAAGTCAATTTCCGTCGTATGTTTGGTGATGAGCGGATGGATGCCGTGATTGGCTCTATGGACGGTAGCATACGTTTCTACGGTTTAACTGAGACAAACACGAAACTTGAAGGTTTGGATCGTCATCTGCGTTTAATTGAAAGCTATAAAAAACTGCATACGGCTCGTGCGAATGCGGCAGCTTTATCAACTTAAGACAAGAGTAAGAGTCTAATGGGAGCAGTCTAGAATATCCTAGACTGCTCCTACAGCTTGAGTGTGATTTTGAGTGTATGCATCAGCCTCTGTTTTTTAGTCTGAAATAACCCTCCTCACGAATAAGCCTGCCTAACTCCGTTCTTTCTGATTAAAATCGCAGCCTTATTCTTCTCATCTTCCTGAAACATATATAAAAATAATTTTAATATTCTGAGAGACAACTTTTTGAGTTTATTCAAGAAAATTTTATTTTAAAAATTCATTATCAGTTTAAATCTCTACTTCAAATTTATGGGTTTAAATATGAGTTTTTCATAATTCGAATAGAGAAGTGCCCATTCATTCCGCTTGATCTTTTATCCGGCTTTATATACACGGGCGAAATCTAGTATCAAGTTGATGAAGTCTTAAGTTTAAGTTGCTCTAACTGCTGAATATGTGAATTAATCTGATTATCCAGAGCAGGTAAAATCTGTTTTAAAAATTGGCTATACGAAATTGCTTCTTCTGCTGAAAGTACCCCGGCTCGTACCAGTTTACTTTGCTGATCGAGTAGGGCATTAATCTGACGTAAATCTGGTTGCTGTCCCTGACTCAAGGCTTCACTAATGTGTTCAAAATCTTGATAAAGTCGGTCACGCTGTTGAAGCAATTCCATTTGACTGACTGGTGGTTGTAAGGGCTGAGTTTGCTCTGCTTTTAAAGGTACTGTACTTGTTTCTACAGTCTGATTATTTGTAGGGTGAACCACAATAGGCTGAGGCGATTCTGCTGCATTCATGGGTGCGGGACGAAGAATATAGACCAATCCTGTAAGTAGGACGATCACAATGAGTCCCATAATAATGCCAAGTCGTATAGTGCGATCCATCTACCAAACCTGTTAATTTTATTTAAGTTAAAAAATAGACCCGATCAAGAATCAGGTCTGTTCAATTCATAAATCATTCACACATTAATAGTGTTATTAAGGGGTAGACCAGCCAGCCGGTGCATAACCAATACGAACACGCTGGGGGTGATTACCGACCGGAACACTCAGAACTTTTTCACCTGTCGCAAAATCAATTACCGTGACCACATCCGTAGCACTCTCTGAAATCACACAGCTTTTTCCATCAGGACTTTGTGTTGCCCAATAGGGTTTACCTGCAGCAATCAGTTTGCCAGCCTTCAATGTTGAACGGTCAACAATGGTGGCATAGTCATCCATGGTGCCTGCCACACATAATTTCTCCCCATCTGCACTGATCGATAATCCATGATGGCGGGAGTCATTGACATATTTTGTTCGGTCAGATGGAATAGTTGAGCTGCCCGGAAGCTGGCCAATACGAGTAATTTTATCCTGATTCAGGTCATACTCGATCAAGCCGTTAAAAAATGAAACCTGAGCATAAATTTTAGTTTCATCGTTGCTCAATACGATCGGACGTACTGCATTGGATAAATCCTTACGACCTACCGCATCGAGTGCCGGACGGAAATCAATTTTTTTGATGACTTTAAAAGTATTGGCATCGGCAATAGTGATGAAGCGTTTGCCTTTAGTGAAGTCTTGCCATGCGGCATCCATGGCTGTCTCAACATTACCAATGGCTGAGTTTAAAATTTTTGTCCCGTTGGCAAAGAAAATATTTTCATGCGGTTTGTCCCCGGTTGCAAAGCGACCCAGTTCTTTTCCCGTATTAATATCTAGAACATGAACCACATTTCCGGAAGAAGCAGATACCGCTAGGCGCTGACCATCAGGAGAAACTGCCATATGATCGGCACGGAAACCTTCCACAGGCGTGCGCCAGTTGATTTTGCCCGTCGCAATATTAATTGAAACCACATCGGCAAAACTTGGACGCGATGCCACCACAGATTTGCCATCTGGGGTGGAATACATGTCATCAACCAGTTGATCATTACCTTCACCAGCGGTGGACTGAATATAAGTATAAGCAATCAGTTTAATTGGATTGAGGTGAATTTCTTTTAAACGCTCTTTGCGATCAGGCACCATATTGATGACACCGATTTTTCCGAAATCCTGTGAGGGACGGATGACGGTAACGGTGCCATCCCAGTTATTGCCCACAAAAAATACCTGTTGGCTATTCGGTGGAGCCGGCGTTGTTGCTGTAGTTGCATTTACACAGAGAGATGTGAATGCGGTAGATGCAAGCAAAACATTCGTAGTCCATTTAGAAAATAATTTTTTGTTTTTCATATGTGTTTTATCCAGTTCAGTTCCATGAAAGCAGTTTTTATTTAAATTTTCATTGCCAATACTCCTGTATTAGCAGAACAACAGAATAAAGAACTGAGTGATAATTAACCACAATTACCCGATAATCATGCAGACAGGATTATTATTGTCTTGAGAGAAATCACCAAACCTTATCAGTAAATTGAATGATTCATTATTTAAATATTTGAAATATATTGCTTATCAATTCTTATTTTAAATCTGTGAAAAGTGATTTTTGCAAAAAATATTTATGAGGATCAAAGTTCAGTGCAGAACTTGAGATTCTAGTCAAACTCATCACTCTCTATTAATCAAGCTTTTAGAAGCTTAGTAAACTTTATTTTTTCATAGAATTTAATTTTTTAAATCTTGTTCGAATTTTGATTGAATTTCTTATCAAATTTATTATCCATAGCAAATAGGAATTGCAAAAATCTACATGATATTTTTTCTAAAAAGCTTACTATAAAAATGATTTTATTGAGTTTCTAATATTATGTCTCAGATAGATATTCTGGTTCCTTTGGCTGAAATTGAGGTGAATCGAGCTGAATTGCTTTCGATTCAGCGCAATGATTTGGTGCCTCTGCTGAATGATCAATATCGCCTGAATCATTATGCAGACTCGCTTATTCAAGCACAGTCAGTGCTGTTAAACGGGGTAGATCCACATTTAACCCAACAGTTAAGCTCAACCATTGAACAACTGATTCAATCTTTGGCAGATTCAAAAAAATACTTAAAAACACGTAAGTTTAATGCTTTGCAAAAATGGTTGGGGATAGATCTGGAATATGGTTCTGGGCAAGTGGAGTATTATAAAAATCTGGATCAATTGCTCAATCGAGCCAATCACTTAAGTCAAAAATTACAGATTGAAATTCAAAAGTCGCAGGCCCGTTTTCAGCAGTTGCTCGGGCATCGCGAACAAATGGCAAAATACATTCTGGCTGCGCAAGAATTCCTGGTTGAATACCCAAATTTTGTAAAGAATCAGCATCCATTAGATAATTTTTCAGAAAGATTGTCGAAAAAAATTAATACCTTGCAAACCTTACAAGCCAGTAATGATATTGCAATTACACAGATGCAGTTATCTCAACAGCTTTCTTTTACTTTAATCGACCGTTTTAAAGAAGCGCAACAGGTCTTGATTCCTGCATGGCAATATCATGTTAAACAAAGCAACCAAAGCAATTCGACAATTGAATTGGAAAAGCTGGATAATAGCCGAGAGAATCTGATCCAAACTTTAAGAAAATCCCTTCAGAAACCTACACATTAAACAGAATATTCAGGTGAAGCATGACCGATTTTGAACAGAAAGATCTCCCTGCTGAAGTGAACACTGATGTGGTTCAGCAAAAATTTCAACAACTGAATTTAAAAGAAATGGGTTTGCAGCATTCCGACTTTAATGAAGTAATGAATGCACATAAGGAACTGGCTGCAATGAACCATACCGCAGTGGCGGAATATGGCAAAAATATTGCGACCAAAACATCAAGCTATACCGATGAGCTATTGAATCTGGTACAAAATAAAGACCTAGACACCACCGGTCAAAAGTTAAACCAGGTGGTACAGGTTGCCCAGCAGTTAAATACCAGTAGCATTCTAAACAAGAAAAAGAATTCCGGTTTTTTTGGCGGATTGATCAGTAAAATGAAAGGGGCCAAGCAAAGTTTCGATCAGAACTTTAATAGCACCAAAGAGCAAATTGATGTTTTGGTCAAAGAAATTGAAACTTCTCAATTGGGATTAAAAACGCGTGTCGATACTTTAGATAAAATGTTTCATGGGGTGCAAGACGAATACAAACAACTGGGAATTTATATTGCTGCCGGAAAATTGAAAGAACAGGAAATTCAGCAACAAATCGGTTCTTTAACCACACAACCCCAAGATCAAACCACCATTCAAAAAGTCTATGACCTGAACCATCTGGCCAATAATCTGGAAAAACGGGTCAGTGATTTACAGGTCTTGCAGCAATCTGCGATGCAAACCTTACCCATGATTCGAATTATCCAGTCCAATAATTTGATGCTGGTGGATAAGTTTTATGCGATTAAAAATATCACTTTACCGGCCTGGAAAAACCAGATCAGTTTGGCGATTTCCCTGAATGAGCAGAAAAATAGTGTGCAACTGGCCAATAGTATTGATGATGCCACCAATGACCTGTTGCGCCGTAATGCGGACTTGTTGCATCAAAACTCGGTAGATACCGCCAAAGCCAATCAGCGTTCAGTGATTGATATTGAGACGCTTGAACATGTGCAAAACACCCTCATTAAAACTGTTAATGATGTGATTCAGGTGCAGAAAGAGGGCATGCAGAAACGTGCTGAAGCCACGACACGTTTACGTGCTTTGCAAGAAAATTTGAATCATCTGGTTATAGAATCAAGTACCAGTGGAGTGAATAAATCTTAAGAATACGCTTAAGTTCATTGCCTGCATTTTAGGAGAAACCGTTTGCCTCCCTTAGATGAATATGCTGTAAATCCGCAACAGATTGAATTGGGTGTAGTTGCGTTAAAAAAGCGACAACGCAATTTAATGTTGTTGGGTATTACGAGCAGCACTATTTTTATTGCTTCAGTGGTGGCGTTATTTTTACAACATGATTTTGTATATAGCTTTTTTGGGATTAGCACTGAATTAAAGCAATTACATATGCCGATGAGTGTAGATGCAAACCTGGCTGAACTCAGTCAGCATACGGATTATTTTAGCAACCTGTTGTCTTGGTTCGGTTGGCTGATTTTGAAGCTGTTTGTTTCCTTCGTCGGGGCATTTTTTGCCATTCATTTTTTAAAGAAAATACGTTTTTTTTATATTCGTTTTCAGTCTTTTATTCTGAAGTTTGTGGGGTGGATCATTGCATTTATTGTATTGTGGTCAGGTCTGACTTATCTGCAATACGATTTAAATGATAATAACGATGCCTATGCGGAAGTCATTCAATACGACAAAAATATTCAGCAAAGTGAGTTGGCACAGGATTTACAGCAGTCAGATCTTGATGCGCCAGTAAAGGCTTATTTGTTGGCTCAAACTGCGCTACTGCATAAACCGGTCGATAAAGATGCTGCCATTCCTCAGGTTTTAGCTTTAGTGAAGGCAGAAAAAACAGATCCTCATTTTATTGAATATGGTTTTAAACCTGAACAACTCTGGACCATGCAGCATCAGCTTTATGGTCAGAGTTTAACGCCAATGGCGAAAAGTGTTTCTAAGCAAGTTAGTCAAGCTGAACAAATGAGCGGTCTGGTGAATATTTTTATTATTGCAGTGCTTATTTTATCTGCGATTTTGAGTCTCATTTTATTTCTTTTATCGCAGCATTTAAAAGGGCGAATATTAAGAGTAGAACAGCGCCTTATAAATTAAATGATACAAACTTTAAAAGCCCTATAAAAGGGCTTTTAAAGTTTGTATTGACTGTTATTTGATTACAGTTTTTTGATTTTGTAAGGAGGTAAGACTTTGCAAATGAATATAAATAGATTTTTGATTCAATAATACGATCGTAATTATAAAAACAAACTGTTTTAACTATCTATATTTTTGTACTAGTATGGCCTTATTAAATAAGCATTTACTCCCTTGGAGACGTTAGCCATGTTAGACCCAAATACTTCAGCGCAACTGAA
>JBLZXS010000242.1:0-2042 GCA_050285325.1 Acinetobacter sp. | reverse complement strand
CAAAGATCAATGGTATTGATACTTTCTGGACTGACAAAGAAAATGGTATCGCATACGCTAAACCAACCCAGTATGAAGATATTCATATGCCAACCAATCGTGCTGCCGGCTTTGTTATTGCAATGTTCATTACTGCAATGGGCTTCGCTTTAATCTGGCATATCTGGTGGTTAGTAGCGGTTGGATTCATTGGTGCTATCGTTTCGTTTATCGTAAGTTCATTCACTAAAAAAGTGGATTACTATGTGCCTGCTGCTGAAGTAGAACGCATTGAAAACGAACGCTATGCGATTCTTGAAAAACACTTGAAGAAGGACTAAGACAATGGCTGAAGTACTTCATCACGACAACCATGGACACGATGAGCATCATCATCACGATGATACTGACATCACTGTCTTTGGTTTCTGGACTTACTTGATGAGTGACTTGATCCTATTCGGGACACTCTTCATCGCGTTCGCTGTATTAAGCAGTCACATTCCTGTTGGTACTCCAAGTGCAAAAGAGCTTTTTGGTGAGTCTTTAGGTTTCGTTTTAACTGAAACTTTTGCTCTCTTGATCTCTTCTGTGACATTCGGTTTTGCCGTACTTGCTTCATACAAGAAAAATGTAAGTCAAGTTTTAACTTGGTTAATCATTACATGGCTATTTGGTGCTGCCTTCATCGGTATGGAACTTTATGAGTTCAATCACTTAGTTCATGCGGGTCATGGTCCAAGCACAAGTGCGTTCTTGTCTGCGTTCTTTACTCTTGTAGGTACGCACGGTATTCACGTAACTTCTGGTTTGGTGTGGATGATCGTGTTAATGATTCAAATCAAGAAAAATGGTTTGACTCTTGCAAATACACGTCGTCTTGCTTGCCTTAGCTTGTTCTGGCACTTCCTAGACATCGTTTGGATTTGTGTATTCAGCGTAGTTTACTTGATGGGAGTTCTCTAATGAGTCACGATCACAACTCTGCTGGTGCATCGCACGGTAACGTAAAACAATATACTATCGG
Organism: Acinetobacter sp.; assembly: GCA_050285325.1. GTDB lineage: Bacteria > Pseudomonadota > Gammaproteobacteria > Pseudomonadales > Moraxellaceae > Acinetobacter. The sequence goes on along the minus strand of JBLZXS010000242.1, from coordinate 1,036 downwards.
TTTCATCCTTTCAGTTGCCCTCACCCTTATTCCTTTTGGAATGGTGATGGCAGGTGGATTTGACCGTGGTCTTTTGGTTACTGTAATTGCTATTACTGCAGTTGCTCAGGTTCTGGTACAGCTTATGTTCTTCTTGCACATGAACTCGTCTTCTGAACAACGTTGGAACGTGATTGCATTCGTTTATACAGTGCTATGTATTGCTGTGCTTTTGATTGGTTCTGTATGGATCATGAACTACCTTCACTACAACATGATGATCTAAACTGATTGTCATGCTGAAAAAGTATTTATTCCTGACTAAACCAGGAATTCTCTTTGGTAACTTTGTTACCACTTTGGGCGGCTATTTCCTAGCCGCTCAAGGTTCTGTAGATTTCCTTTTATTGCTTATTACCCTCCTTGGTACAACTTTGGTTGTTGCCTCTGGTTGTGTGGTCAATAATGTAATTGACCAAGACATCGACCAAAAAATGCAACGCACACAAAATCGTGCGATGGTTAAAAAATCTATTTCCGTTCCTGTGGCTTTGGTGTATTCCTTTGTACTTGGCGTGATTGGTTTTAGCATTTTATGGTTCTGGGTAAATGCGTACGCTTTTTTATTTGCAGTGATTGGTTTTGTGGTCTATGTGGTTTTTTATAGCCTCTGGACAAAACGCACTACAATTCACCAAACAGTTATTGGAAGTATTTCTGGTGCAAGCCCGCCAGTGATTGGATATACCGCTGTTACCAATGAGTTTGACTTAGCTGCACTGCTTATTTTTATTGGTTATGCACTTTGGCAAATGCCTCATTCCTGGGCGATTGCAGTATATCGTTTTGATGACTACAAAAATGCAGGTATTCCGATTCTTCCTGTAGCACGTTCTATTTTACGTACTAAAATTGAATCATTGATTTATGTGGTTTTATTTACCATCGCCATGAATGCCTTGTATGTATACGGTTATACAAACTGGCTATATCTGGTAATTGTAAATGCTTTATGTATTTACTGGTTTTATATTGGTGTACTTGGATTTAAAGCTGA
>JBLZXS010000241.1:0-4875 GCA_050285325.1 Acinetobacter sp. | reverse complement strand
TGGGAATTCCTCGTCAAGACATCCTCTTCGCAACAATTTGCGGTGGTGGTTTGATTATGATTATGACGCCTTTATTCGGACATCTCTCAGATAAGGTGGGTCAAAGAAATATGTTTATGTTTGGTCTGGTGGTCCTTGCACTTTATTGCTATCCATTTTTCAGTATGTTGGACACCAAAGACCCACTATTGGTCTGGACTGCAATCGTACTTGCCATTGGGGTGGTTTTCCCGCTGATGTATGCACCGCAATCGCAGTTATTCGCCCGACAATTCCCGACCGAAATTCGATATAGCGGCATTTCAATTTCTGTGCAATTTGCCGGAGTCATTGGTGGAGGCCTAGCTCCCCTAATTGCAACTAAGCTTTTAAGTGTAGGTGAGGGCAGTCCTCATTTGATTATCAATTACATTATGGGTATGGCGATCTTTGCGATCTTCTGTACATTTTTTATGAAGAGTGACAAATTGAATCTTCAAGCATCTAAAGTAATGGTAAAAAATCCAACAGAAACAGATTTATCCAGTCCTTAATATCCATAAATAGAATTTAATCAATTAAATAAACGAACAGTGAAATAAAGCATTATTTTTTTGGTCTTGGGAACAGGAGATATTTCCAGGACCAGAAAATATGGGTGAGACACAGTTTAATATCTGGACTGCTCTCCGTAACTTACACATGCGGTAGCCTCATAATATTTTACTTAACTTATGTTTACCAAAAATTTAGTTCATAAATAAAAAATAAAATGATTGTATCTTAATTAATGTGAATTCTAAAAAGCTTACTTCATGAATCTAAGTTTTCTATTCCTATATGTTCTGCATTTATGAGTTTTACGAAATTTACTTGTTAATTGTCTAAATATACTTATCTACATATATATTTTGTTAGCAGATGGTTCAGCAAAAGAATTACTATGTTTTAAACCTAAATACAGATGATATATCTGGAAGTCATTAAAGAATTGATCCTCAAAACCTCCTTTAAGTAAAGACTTGCTTAAGTATGGATTTATGTTCCCACTAGTCTAAGCTTTTAAAAATAAATTAATAAAACCTTGGAAATGCTTCTTGGGAATTTTGAATTTCAGGAAAAGGATATTTTTCTAGAGGAAGGAGTGATCTTTTTATGATTGATAAGAAGAAATTGATATAAATAACATTTCTTAGGATTAATTTTGGCGCCAATGGTTAGAAGATATTTGTGCGATACAAATTGGATCTCTTTATGGATGTTATATTCAAAGTGTATTGCCATTTTTATTACTTTTAAAATTGCGAATTAAATATTAATAGCTCTGCATTCTTGATCAATATTTTAATATTTTCAAATATATATATTTATTAAATACTTTTTGAATTAGACATATAATTATTAATACTTTGATTGGTTATAGGTTTTACGGATTAATTATAAAACCATGGATATAATAGCTAATGTCCGTACTTTTGATCATTTTATATACGTGGACTATGTTACTACATCAAAAAAATGCTGTTACCACATCAAAACCTGTATATCGTTTTTTCTGTTACCACATCAAAATCCACACTTTATAAAGACGTAAAAACTATTAAATATATTATAAATTTTCAAACCTTTAGTATAAAAATTTATAATAAATACATTGGTTTGCATAATAAATGAGAACATAATTTATCTTTTATTTTTAATTAGGCTTGTTATATTTAATTGACTAGGTCTAGGGCTGTACACCCGAACGTGGGATTCCCAACTCAATAATTTAGTGCTTATTTGGGAATGACGTGGGAGGTAAAATATCATTATTCTTTTGAGCAAACAAAAGATCGTATAGCTGAATTTATATCACCAGTAAAGTTAGATGAATTTACTTTATTAAATCTCGTTAGAAATAAAAATTATCCCCGTACATTTGGTTTCATGGCTATGTTGGTACGGTATCTAGTGCTGAAAATACAAACTACTATGATCAAGATATTCATATAGTAAAACCTATCCGTGGTTATTTAAAACTAGATTACGAACTTACTTAGACGACTTTCAATATCTATTGTTTGGTAATAATCGGAACATTCATATTATTGAAATAGAAAAATTTTCAGATTTAGTACACGGTCAACAGATAGCAACAGTATTTAATGACTGATGTTATCTTTTCAAAGAATATTATTGCAGAAAGTAATGTTACTTTACCTATAAAAAGTAAAGCTCTTTGTGATTTAGGATTTCAACCAGGTGCATCGGTTAAGTGGCGGGATATCTGCTTTTCTGCTGATGAAGTTGAAAGACTTACTCTTAAAACGTTTATACAAGTGAAAACTGAAGTAAATTTATTAGACTTAAAATTAGAAGAAATAGTTACTTTAAAATCCAAAATTGAATCTTTAGTAGTTCAGATTGAAGAGTTAACTCAAAAAAAGCATTCAAACCGGTGACATGGGTATCGGCAAGGATGGCCAACCGACACATAACTTCACTCCAGATTATGAACTGCATGCCAAATACACCATTTTTGCCGAAGGCTGCCGCGGTCACCTAGGTAAATGTCTGATCCAGAAATTCAATCTGGATCAAGATGCCGATCCTCAGCATTACGGCATCGGCATTAAAGAACTCTGGGTAATTGACCCGGCCAAGCACAAGCCCGGTCTGGTAATGCATGGTGCCGGCTGGCCATTGAATGAGACCGGTTCTTCAGGCGGCTAGTGGTTGTATCATGCCGACAATAATCAGGTAACGTTAGGGATGATCGTTAATTTATCCTACACCAACCCGCATTTGTATCCGGATATTAAACGTTATTCCAACTTGGAAATGGAATTAACCTATTGATTTTTATTCGTTTAACTTGGATGTAACCTATAAATTTACTCCCTCAATCAGAAGTACTTTAGGTTATGGATCAGTTATTTATGATGATAACAATATCAGTGGCAATGATCGTCTTCAGCAAGATTGGTTAAATGTCATGTATAACCCATTCAAACCGATTACTTTTGGTATGGAGTGAGACAGTGGAAGGAAAAACTGGTAAAGATAATCGTATATAAATCATGGCAAAATAGGATTTTTAATTCCAGATAAACTTTGGGGAATAGAAGTATATTTTTCTATTCGTCAATCATTATTAGCTTTATATCGAATAAATATTTAACAAATCAATAGCAACCTATACTCACCATCATTTTCGGCAGGTGCTCTATGAACACAAGGTGAAACCTGTTGTGTTGGATGATCGACTGCAAGTCGCCAAAGATGTCCTAAACCTAAATTCACAGGTTTTGCATCCGGTTTAGGCTGATAGTGTAGATCAAAGAAATATTCTTCAAGAAACATTTCGAACTCAGCTTCAGGCCCGTCATGTAATTTTTTAAGCTGCTCTCTGATTTCTGGGATCAAGATTTTTTGCTCAACCTGGTCATTGGGCAAGATGTCACTCGCAGCACCATGATAGGTACATAAAAAAGTATCTGTTTCGATCGGTGAGCGATCAACATGGTATGAATATACATCTGTAGCAATAAAATCGAACTCATCATCCCGTTCATAGCATTTAAGCAGATTAAGAGAAGGGGAAGCACCAAAATCAGTTAAAAGCTGCATATCCCTTAAGATCATTTCCCTTGCTAGATACCCTTTCTCTGAAAGCTGTAGTGCCAGAAGATCTTCAATAGAAATTTCTGTAATATTGTCTTTTAAATCAAGTTTAGCCACAATCTCTTTAAAATCACCTACCAAATGTCTAGACCAGCAAATGGCATTCATCTCTCCTTGAAAATTTAAATTTATAAGTTCTGAAAAAGTAGAAACCACGCTAATTTGAGTGTGGTCAGGAAATGTATTGTTCATACTAGAATTAAGTAATTCATAAACTAGGTCTAATCATACATCCAGCTTTAAAGAAATGGAGAATGATTAATGGCACAAGTTGATTTTATGAACGTTAACAAAATTGATATCATTTTTATAGGCATAATGGCATACAGCAAAGCAACTATTTTCGACTTAACCTATAGGTATGTTGCTCGATGAATTTAAGATAGTAAACTACGGTATTGAATAACATGTGTAGGCAGTAGGCTTAGATTTAATATTTAACTTAGGTTTATCTAAAGTTAACTTTATATTTATATAAATTTAAATAAGTTAGAGTAATTTTATTATTCAGCATACGAACCTTATGACCTAATTATATGAAGTAGATTTTTATAAGAGTGAGAAAGGGGTAGGGGGTGAAGGTGGGTATAAATCTATGCAGTTCTAGACTGCAAGTTTCAGATTCTATCGGATTTTAAATCTGAGTTAACCTGCCACCACCGCTGCACTTAATTGTTGAGCGCTTAAACTAGATAGGCTTCCCTGGAAGCTGCCCATAGCAGTACGGCTGGCAGCAGCAATGACAATTTTTTTCATGCGATTTCTCGTTATTTCAGCAGTATAAATACAATCAAAGCAGCCGAAGTTGCTTTGATCCATGTGCACAGTGGAAGCTTAAGCGGCTTCCAGCGCATCAGTGATGAGTTCGACACCTGTAGCAGCTTTGATCTGTTCGAGTGTCACATCTTTGGCAAGTTCAACCAATATCACTCCGCGCTCAGTAATGTCCATCACACCAAGGTCGGTAATGACGCGATTAACGACACCTTTGCCAGTTAATGGCAGGGTACATTGAGGAACAACTTTCGCGCTACCATCTTTGGCATTGTGTTCCATGAGCACGACCACTTTTTGTACACCTGCAACCAGGTCCATTGCACCACCCATACCTTTAACTTTCTTGCCTGGAATCATCCAGTTGGCAAGATCGCCGCTTGAAGACACTCCCATCCTCAACCAAAGCAGGCAGCAGTTCACTTGGATTAATCTGACAGTATTCAGCGCTATGCT
>JBLZXS010000240.1:0-11859 GCA_050285325.1 Acinetobacter sp. | reverse complement strand
GCGAAGGTGATTGAAAACACACAGCGTGATGTGAATATTGCCTTAATTAATGAATTGGCGCTTATTTTTAATAAAATGGGCATTGATACTGAAGCGGTATTACAAGCGGCTGGTACTAAATGGAATTTCCTTCCATTCCGTCCGGGTTTGGTGGGTGGTCACTGTATTGGTGTCGACCCATACTACTTGACTCATAAAGCCCAAGCGATTGGCTACAACCCAGAAATTATTTTAGCGGGCCGCCGTTTGAATGACGGTATGGGGGCTTATGTGGTGACTCAACTGGTTAAAGCAATGCTGAAAAAACGCATTCAAGTAGAAGATGCCAAGGTTTTAATTTTAGGCTTAAGTTTTAAAGAAAATTGCCCAGATATTCGTAATACCCGCATCATTGATATCGTCAATGAACTCAAAGAATATCACACTCAGATTGATGTTTATGATCCTTGGGTAGACGCAGCTGAAGCTGAGCATGAATATGGTATTCGCCCAATTTCAAACTTAGAAAATGGCAAATATGATGCCGTTATTTTGGCGGTTGCACATCATCAATTTAAAGATATGGGCGTAGATGCGATTCGTGCTTTGGGTAAAGCTGATCATGTGCTGTATGACTTGAAATACGTGTTATCTCAAGCTGAATCTGATCTGCGTTTGTAAGGAGCATACCATCATGAATCAATATCAACAGGTATGTGCAAACCTTAAAACAGCACCCAAAATTTGGTTAGTGACGGGTGTGGCTGGCTTTATTGGCTCGAATCTTCTTGAAACATTATTAAAGCTAGATCAAGCGGTTGTCGGTTTGGATAACTTTGCCACAGGTCATCAGCATAATTTGGATGAAGTGCAAAGCTTAGTCACTGCTGAACAATGGGCAAAATTTAGCTTTATTGAAGGCGATATCCGTAATCTTGCAGATTGCCAAAAAGCTTGTGCAGGTGTGGATTATGTCCTGCATGAAGCAGCTTTAGGTTCTGTACCGCGTTCGATTGCCGATCCAATTTTGACAAACAGTGCAAATATCACTGGTTTTTTGAACATGATGGTCGCTGCGCGGGATGCAGGTGTATCAAGTTTTACTTATGCAGCCAGCAGTTCAACCTATGGTGATCATCCTACATTGCCAAAAGTTGAGGAAAACATCGGTAAGCCATTATCTCCATATGCAGTAACGAAGTACGTCAATGAATTATACGCAGACGTATTTGCAAAAACGTATGGCTTTAAAACGATTGGTTTACGTTATTTTAACGTGTTTGGTCAGCGCCAAGATCCGAAAGGCGCGTATGCGGCTGTTATTCCAAAATGGACTTCATCGATGATTGCTGGTGAAGACGTGTTTATTAATGGTGATGGTGAAACCAGCCGTGATTTCTGTTTTATTCAAAATGTCGTGCAAGCGAATATTTTAGCGGCAACAACGCAAAGTGATGAAGCAAAAAATCAGGTCTATAATGTTGCACTAGGTGACCGAACAACTTTGAATGAGTTGTACCGTGCGATTCAGGCAGCGCTTGCTGAAAATGCGGTGAACTTTGAGCGTGATCCTGTCTACCGTGAGTTCCGTGCGGGAGATGTACGTCATTCACAAGCCAGTATTGCCAAAATTGAGCAACATTTGGGTTATGCACCGCAGTTTAAAATTGCCGAAGGCATTCAATTGGCCATGCGTTGGTACGTCAATAACTTAAATACAACTTTGGTGAGAGAGTGATTTGTCATCTCTAATAAAAAATATTAAAAAAATATTTTTAGGGAATGGGGTAGCTCAGTTAATTCAGTTTGCTTTCATTCCTCTTTCAGCTTTGTTGTATACACCAGAGCAATTTGGTGCTTTTGGTACTATGCAAGCGTATAGTACGGCACTTACTATTTTTATAAGTTTGCAATTGTTTGTCGCAATACCTTTTGAAAAAAACAAAGAAGAGTTATTTAATTTAATATATTTAAGCTTTAAGTGTATTTTTATTACAACAATAGGCTTATTATTTTCTTATCATCTGTTAAATATAGATTTATTTTCGGTAATCGTGATTTTTTTAGCGTCAATTACTGCAATTACAAATACCTTGAGAAGTATTATTGTTAGTTTTGGTGATTTTACAAAACTATCAATAAGTTATGTTTTTCGGTCTTTGATAATTGTTTTTGCTCAAGCTGGGTTATCAATTTTTGAAAATATCAATGGACTAATTTTAGGTTTGTTATTGGGTGAAATTATTTACTCTTTTTTATTGAAGTTCTATATTGAAAAAGCTGAAAATGGTCAAAAACTAATAATAAAAGATATATTTAAGCCTAATTTAAAAGATGTATATGTCAAATTTAAGGATTTTTCGGTATTTGGGTCACTATTGGAGTTAACTTCAGTACTAATTTTTTATGGTCCAATTTTTATACTGTCATATATAATTCAAAACCAAAACTATGTGGGGCAGTATAGCTTTATATCTCGTTTAATATGGCCACCAGTAATATTGTTTACAACATCGATTTCAAGTGCTTTATATTATCATTTGAAAAAAATAGATGATATTGAGTTAAGAAAAATAACATACATGTTCTTTGGTGTCGGATTTATTATTTTTGCTGTATCACCATTTTTCTCAAAGATATTCTGTTATGTTATTGAGTTTTTTTTAAAGGATAGTGAGTGGTATCTGGTTTCAAATTTTGGTTATTATACACTAATTATGGCAATGATATTTACCGCATCTATTTTTTCAAGAGTAATTATTCGATATAAAAATTTACAGAAATTTCAGCTTTTGTTAGATATGTTTTTTATAATGCTCTTTTTTATTTTTTTATTTTTTAAAAACAACTATGATGCTATTGGTTTAATTAAAAATTATGTTTTTTTATATTCTTTATATAGTTTTGTTTTGATTATTTTTGTTACACTTTTTGTTTTGAAAAGAAAAGTTAATTTGAGAGGATGATTTATGATTAATATACAAAAAAAATATATATATTCAATTTTGTATTCAATTTTTATTTTATCTTTATCATTTTATTTTGTGCCACTTTATATATATGGGGATCAGCAATTTTATAGTGATTTTTATGAAAATTGTTTTTATGTAAATGTTGACTCTTTTGAGTGTTATAAAAATAAACTTGGCACTCAAGAACCATTGTATTATACATTAGTTCTAATTATGAATTATTTTAATATTGATAGAAATATTTTTATCATTTTTTCTAATGCAATATTGGCTATAATGCTCTGTCTTAATGTATATAAGTTTTATGTTAAGGACTTTACAAGAAATATTTTAATTATGTTTTTATTAACAAATTACTATTTTGTAGTACTTATGTTTGCTGCGGAAAGATTGAAATTTAGTGTTATTTTCATTTTATTGTATTTGTATTTTTCTTCAAAATATAGTATTTTTTACTATATATTAGCTATTTTAGGTCATATACAGTCAGTTTTTTTATCATTTTACGTAGTTCTTTTTGAAATGCTTAAAATTAAAAAGATTTGGTTGAGATCATTGCTTGTAGTTTTTTTTGGGGTTTGTTTTGGTATGTTTTTTATATTTTTTAATGAACATATTTCGAATAAGATTAGTGCATATAGTGATGATGGGGGGTCAATTGGTAGTATTTTAAAAACTTTATTTTTTGTTTTATTAAGTTATTGGTATTCAAAAAATATAAAGCTTTTATTGTGTTCTTTGCCCCTACTTGTAGCATCATTTACTTTAGATGTGGAGAGAGTTGCAATTTTTGCTTTTTTTGTTTTGATTGGTACAATAATTTATTATAAAAGAAAGATGGATTTAGCTTTATTTTTTATTTTAATATACTTTTCATATAAGTCTATTGAGTTTATGAGTAATATTATCGAATATGGTGCAGGTTATATTTGATTTAGCCTGAATAAGTGATTTAATTTTATATAAATTTGAAGTGGTTTTTATATGAGTAGTATTTTATTTACAGGTGCATTTAGATTTCCGGAAGGTGATGCTGCGGCGCTTAGAATAAATAATATGATTAAAATTTTGTCACCTCGTTTTGATAATATAATTGTTGCTGGGTGGGAGTCAGAAAGCCAAAATTTGATAGATGGTGAATATTACATTTATAATAATATTAAATGCTATCCTCAAGCTGAGTTAGATAAGAAAATAAAAAAAGTGCATGAAAGAATATATTCATTTATTTTTAAGGGTATGAGAACATTAAGTTGGATTGAGGAATATATTAGTAAAAATAAGTTAGATGTTATTGTTGTTTATAACCCTCCGGCTTTTTTTGCTTCTAAATTAAATGAATTTTGTAAAAAGAATAAAATTAAATTGGTTCTAGATTCAACAGAGTGGTATGAAAGTGATCACTTGCAAATGGGGCGGTTTGGGCTGCCTGCATTAGAGAACTATTTAAGGATGAATGTTATTTACCCTAAATTTACTAACATTATTTCTATTAGTAGTTTTCTGGATAACTATTATTTATCGCAAGATGTAAAAAATAGATTTTTATTGCCAATATTAGTAGATGGTTGTAGTAAGTTCAAAAAACCAGAAATTAAAAATCAAATTAATTTTATCTACGCTGGTAATCTAGGGAAAAAAGACAATATTATTCAGTTTATAAAATTTTTACCGGAATTAAATAGCGCTCTAAATTATTCAGTTTTTTTTAATATTGCAGGCGTTAATTCTGTAGAATTGGAAAAACTCTTAGGAGTGAATGATTATAAAAAAATTAAAAATTATGTAAAATGTCATGGGCGTATAAATAGAAATGCAGTACTCGATTTATATAAAATTTCACATTTTTCAATACTGTTTCGTGATAATCTACGATATGCTAAAGCTGGCTTTCCTACAAAACTTGTCGAAAGTTGGTCAAATTCTACACCAGTTATATGTAATTCCGTTGGTGATATTGCATTATATGCAAAGCATGGGGAAAATGCATGTGTTGTTGAAAGTATGAATGATGTTGTGGTTTTTTTAGTGAATTTATTGAAAAATGATATGTATAGCCATATGCAAGGCCAATGTGAAAATACTATAGAAAAACATCTTAGTAATTCTAAATTCGAACATGGTTTAATTAATTTTTTTAATGATTTGAAGTTTTAATGAATATTATTTTTCAATATTATAAAGGCTCTGGTGGTGCGTTAATTAATATTAAGCATCTTTTAGAGGCGGTAATTCATCAAAATCCGAAATGGAATTTTGTTATCGTTTGCAGTAACGACTCTGTTTTAAATGAAATCTCTTCGCCTTTCTCAAATGTGCGTTTTGAACATATAAAACAATTTAAACTTCCAGCTGAAATTAATAGGCTGTATTATTTTATTGTTCAGTTGAAACAGGTTGTTGATAAATATTCTGCTGATATTGTTTGGTCCATGAATGTAGGGCCTTATCTAAATACGTCGGCTTATCATGTTTTGTCTTTGAATAATGCTTTTCAAGTTTGTGATGAAAACTTGTTGTCAATTCATCCTAGTGGCTTATTTCGCGTTAAGATGTTAAGATATTTTTTTAAAATTAGTATGAAGTATACCGATTTAACTATTTTACAGACGAAGTTTATGGAGGATATGGTTAAAATAAACTATCCTAATACCCATACACTCGTTGCAAAAAAATCTGTAGGGATTACAACTGGTAGTTATTTTTGTGACAACAATATAATTGATCAAATTGATAAAGATAATTTTAATATAGTTTACATTGCAACTGATTATTCTTATAAAAGGCATTTATTACTGCTTCAAACATTTAATATGTTTAGCAATGAAATTCCTAATTTAAAGTTAATTCTAACTCTTACATATGAACAATGTTTTAAGATTGATCCTATTTTAACTCAGGAATTGATCGATAAAAATATTTTAATATGCTTGGGTTGGGTTAAACCAAATGAATTAGAGATGATTTATGCTAAGTCTAAAATTGCTATTATGCCAAGTTTAATAGAATCTTTAAGTTCTTCACATATTGAGGCAATGTTTTGGGGAGTTCCTCAAATAACATCAAATTTGCCTTATGCGAAAGATCTTTGTAAAAAAGCTGCATTTTATATAGATGATCATGCCTCTCCAGAGGCATGGAAAAAGGGCTTAATTTATTTATACCAAAATCCTAATGTGCGAGCTGACTTAATTCAAGAAGGCTATAATGAAGCACAAAATTTTCCTAAAAATTGGGATACTGCGGCTAAAGTTATTTCCCATGAATTTTCAAATGTTTATAAGGATAAATATTAATGTTTAAAGATAAAGTTCTATTAATCACAGGCGGTACAGGTTCATTTGGTAATGCTGTTTTAAAACGCTTTTTACAAACAGATATTAAAGAAATTAGAATCTTTAGCCGTGATGAAAAAAAGCAAGATGATATGCGTAAAAAGTATCAATCATCTAAGCTAAAATTCTATATCGGTGATGTACGTGATTATAACAGTGTCTTAAATGCAACACGTGGCGTAGATTATATTTACCATGCAGCTGCATTAAAGCAAGTTCCATCATGTGAATTCCACCCAATGGAAGCAGTAAAGACCAATGTTCTTGGTACTGAAAATGTATTAGAAGCTGCGATTCAAAACCGTGTGAAACGCATCGTATGTTTAAGTACAGACAAAGCCGTTTATCCAATCAATGCGATGGGTATTTCTAAAGCAATGATGGAAAAAGTCATTGTGGCTAAATCACGTAATTTAGAAAACCTAGATACTACCATTTGCTGTACACGTTATGGCAACGTAATGGCATCGCGCGGTTCGGTTATTCCGCTATTTGTAGATCAAATTCGTCAAGGTAAATCACTCACCATTACAGATCCAAACATGACTCGTTTTATGATGACTTTGGATGATGCTGTAGATTTGGTTCTTTATGCCTTTGAGCATGGGCAAAATGGTGACATTTTTGTACAGAAAGCACCTGCTGCAACCATTGAGGTTTTAGCTCAGTCTTTAACTCAATTGTTAAATGTACCTGAACACGCAATTGTCATTATGGGTACGCGTCATGGTGAAAAAGCCTATGAAGCTCTGTTAAGCCGTGAAGAAATGGCAGTAGCATTTGATCAGGGTAATTACTTCCGTGTTCCTGCTGATCAGCGTGATCTAAATTATGCTAAGTATGTAGAAAATGGTGATTTAAAAATTACCCAGCTTGAGGACTATAATTCGCATAATACAGAGCGTTTAGATGTAGAAGGCATGAAGAAGCTGTTGCTTAAGCTTGAGTTTGTTCGTGCCTTAACGCAAGGTCAATATATTGATCCTGAGGCATAACATGAAAATTTTAGTTACAGGCGCAAATGGTTTTGTTGCCAAAAATTTAATCCAATTTTTAGCCGAAAAGCCTGAAGTTGAAGTACTGAAATTGTATCGGGATTCAACTGCTCAGGAGCTAGAACAAATGGTTCTAGATGCAGATTGGATTGTACATTTAGCGGGTGTAAACCGCCCAAAGCATGATGCAGAGTTTATTGAAGGCAATGTTTCGCTTACAGAGTCAATTTGCGAGATTTTGCGTCAAAATCAGAAGCAGACACCTATCATCCTTTCGTCTTCTATTCAGGCTGAAAGAGACAATGTTTACGGCAAAAGTAAACTCGGCGGTGAGCAAGCACTTAATAAATTAAATGAGCTAAATGGCAATCCAATTTTTATTTCCCGTATGGTTAATATTTTTGGTAAATGGTCAAAACCAAATTATAACTCTGCTGTGGCAACCTTTTGCTATAACATTGCCAATGATCTGCCAATACAAATCAATGATGAAAATGCGGCAATTCGTTTGGTATATGTAGATGATGTTGTAGAAACAATTTGGGATATTTTAAATAATAAATATCAAGCAAATGAAAGCTTTGAAATTCAACCTGAATATAATATTACTGTTGGAAAACTTGCCGAAACTATTCGTGGCTTTAAAGCGTCAAGAGAAACATTGATTACTGATCATGTTGGCGTTGGTTTGACCCGTGCGCTTTATTCGACATATTTAAGTTTCTTAAAACCAGCGCAGTTTGATTATACCGTACCTAAATATGGTGATGACCGTGGCGTTTTTGTGGAAATGCTGAAGACACCTGATGCTGGTCAATTTTCATATTTCACAGCACATCCAGGTATCACACGCGGTGGACATTACCATCATACTAAAACTGAGAAATTTTTAGTGATTAAAGGTAAGGCATTATTTAAATTCAAGCATATTTCAACTGGTGAATACTACGAGTTGCAAACCACCGGAGAGGAACCTCGTATTGTAGAAACCGTACCTGGTTGGACACATGATATTACTAATATCGGTGAAGATGAAATGGTTGTAATGCTTTGGGCAAATGAAATATTTGACCGATCTAAACCAGATACTTTTGCAATGCCGCTTTCTAATTAAAGAGTTATTTTTGTGAAAAAATTAAAATTAATGACGGTTGTTGGAACCCGTCCAGAAATTATTCGTTTGTCACGTGTCATGGCAGTGTGTGATCAATATTTTGACCATATTATTGTGCATACTGGACAAAATTATGATTATGAATTAAACGAAATTTTCTTTACTGATCTAGGTATTCGAAAACCTGATTATTTTCTCAATGCTGCAGGCGCAACAGGCGCAGAAACCATTGGTAATGTAATTATTTCTGTAGATAAAGTGTTGGATGAAGTTCAGCCTGAAGCATTGCTGGTTTTGGGTGATACCAATAGCTGTACGGCAGTGATTCCAGCAAAACGTCGTAAGATTCCGACATTCCATATGGAAGCAGGAAACCGCTGCTTTGATATGCGTGTTCCAGAAGAAATTAATCGTCGTATTGTTGATCATACGGCAGATATTAATTTAACCTACAGTAGTATTGCGCGTGATTATCTACTTGCAGAAGGTTTGCCTGCAGATCAAGTGATTAAAACGGGCAGTCCAATGTTTGAAGTATTAAAGCATTATCAAGCGAAAATTGAGTCTTCAGATATTCTTCAGCATTTAAATCTGAAAGAACACGAATATTTTATTGTCAGCGCACACCGTGAAGAAAATATTAATTCAGATCAGAATTTTTTAGACTTGGTTGAAATGTTGAATGCTATTGCAGAGAAATATCAATATCCTGTCATTGTTTCAACACATCCAAGAACACGTAAACGTATTGAACAGATGAATATTGAATTTCATCCACTTGTGCAGTTATTAAAGCCACTCGGTTTTAGTGATTATAATAAACTCCAATTATCTGCAAAAGCTACGTTATCTGATAGCGGTACGATTAATGAAGAATCTTCTATTCTGAATTTCCCTGCTTTGAACTTGCGTCAGGCACATGAGCGTCCAGAAGGTATGGAAGAAGCGGCTGTGATGATGGTGGGCTTAACAGCTAAACGTATTTTGCAAGGTTTAGCGATTTTAGAGCATCAGCCACGCGGTGAAGATCGTTTATTACGTTTGGTCGCAGATTATAGTATGCCGAATGTAAGTGAGAAAGTAGTACGTATTATTTTAAGCTATACAGATTATGTGAATCGTATTGTTTGGAAAAAGTACTGAGTCAATGCAGGTTAACATGAAAAAGATTTTTTTAATTTCTGAATATATTCTGCCTGAGCAAAACACGACGGGATATTTATTCCATAAGTTGCATGTGAATTTAAAAAAACACTATGGAGAACACCTGAAACTCATTGTAAAAGAAGATCCCCAACATGCAATTGAAGCAGATGCTATCTTAGTTAAAAATGTTAACCTGAATAAGAAAAAATTAGTTCAAAGATTGATCTTTGAACTAATTATTGCTTTTGGTTTTTTTTGGAAAATATTGTTTAATGTGAAGAAAGGAGATGTGGTTTTTAATGTTACAAATCCTGCTTTACTGATTCCTGTAATATTTTTTTTAAAAAAGTTTAAAAATTTTAAATGGATTTTATTGGTTCATGATATTTTTCCAGAAAATTTAATTGCGGCAAAAGTATTAAAAAAAAATGATATAACTTACAAAATATTGAAATATTTTTTTGACAAATTTTATGCATCTGCGGATCAATGCATTGTTATTGGTCAGGATATGAAAGATTTAGTAGATAGAAAAGTAAATAAAAACAACTCAATTGTCATTCAAAATTGGATTGATCATAATGATATTGAGGTTCAATCTAAAGAGCAAAATGAGATTTTAAGAGATATTGGTTGGCAACACAAAAAGCCTATATTAAATTTTTTTGGTAATATTGGGCGAGTTCAAGGCATTGATAATATAATTCAAGCATTAAGACTATTACCTAAAGGAGATCGTCCTTATATTTTATTTATTGGTAGTGGTGCATATGAGGATCAATTAAAACAATCGATTTTTGATCTTAAAGATGAGAAGATACAATTTATAGGTGGTTTAGAACCCTCTAGAAAATCTGATGGTTTATCAGCAGGAGATATTGCAATTGTAACTTTAGCTGAAGGAATGTATGGCTTAGGTGTGCCAAGTAAAGCTTACTATTCTATGGCAGCCGATAAGCCTATTTTGTCGATTATGCATGAGAGCTCAGAAGTATCCTATATGGTAAAAAAGCATAATATTGGTTGGACTGTTGAGGCTGGTGATCCGCAAAAGTTAGCGACTAAATTTTTAGAAATTAGTCAAAACTTTGAAAAAATGCATCATTGTTCACCTCGTAAAGTTTTAATCCAAAATTATTCTGAGCAAGTAGCTATGCAGAAAATTATTTCGGTTATTAGCAAAGTTATTCAAAAATAAGTGAAATATCGAGTGTGGGTATGAAAAGACTACTAGACATTATTATTGCTACATTTGCATTAATCATTTTATCGCCAATCTTTGTTTTGGTTGCTTATAAGGTTCGTCAAAATTTAGGTTCCCCTATTTTCTTTCTTCAAGAAAGACCAGGAAAAGACGGCAAGCTTTTTAAAATGATTAAGTTCCGTTCGATGAAAGATGCAGTGGATAAAGAAGGAAATCCACTACCAGATGAAAAGCGTATAACGCCTTTTGGACAAAAACTTCGTTCCACTAGTTTAGATGAAATGCCACAACTCATAAATGTCTTAAAAGGGGATATGAGTATTGTGGGACCACGTCCTATGCTTAAAGATTTTGTTGAACTCTACTCACCTGAACAAGCTCGCCGTTTAGAAGTGCGTCCAGGCATGACTGGTTTAGCTCAAGTGAGTGGTCGTAATGAACTTGATTATGAGGAACGTTTTAAACACGACGTTTGGTACGTAGACAATCATAGTACTTTGGTTGACTTCAAGATCATGTTTAAAACAGTCGGTGTAATGACCAAACGTGAAGGTATTAATGCACCAGGTCATGTCGGACCTTCATTGTTTGAAGGTAACGAACCTAAGAAAGTTAAAGATAAAGTAAATTCATAAAATTTAGATAGTGAATAATGTGTGATGATTAAAAAAGCCATTCTCCCAGTTGCAGGTTTAGGTACACGTTTTTTACCAGCCAGTAAATCTATTCCCAAAGAAATGGTCACAGTGGTAGACCGTCCAGCCATCGAATATGTCGTAAAAGAGGCAGTTGTTGCGGGCATTGAACAAATTATTTTGGTGACACACAGTTCAAAAGCATCTATTGAAAATTACTTTGACCGTAATTTTGAGCTAGAAACCACTTTAGAAAATAAAAAGAAATTTGATTTACTCAAAGAAATTACCGAAATTTTACCGCCACATGTGAGCGTAATCAGTGTGCGTCAACCACAGCCACTTGGTTTAGGTCATGCTGTACTGTGTGCCAAAGAAGTAGTAGGTGATGATGATTTTGCCGTGCTATTACCAGATGTTCTTGTAAAAGACTCATCAGAAACCAATGATTTGAGTTTAATGATTCAACGTTTTGATGA
>JBLZXS010000239.1:5484-6529 GCA_050285325.1 Acinetobacter sp. | reverse complement strand
GTTGCCTTAAATAGCGTGCATAGCCCAAAGCATAAATATCCTGTTCAGACAGCTTTTGCACCGAGGTCACCTTAAAGCCCGACATAATATTTTGCTGGAGGTACCATTGTTCTTGATCAAAGACACCTTGCGTTGCATAGCTATGCGCTGGCAGAATTTTTCCTTGCAAGCGATAATATTGACCCAGTTCAAGTATAGATTCAGGGTCAACATCTATTTGATTTTTTAAAAATGCCTGCCATTGCACCACTTCGGCATGTCGATTCAACACCTGTATTTTTTGTTGGATGGATTGTTCGCCCAATTCATTTAAGTTTTTAACATGAACAACCATTTCAACTTGTTCAGCCTGCTTCTCTCTAAACTGTAAACGGTTATTCAGCTGATGATCAGCATAACTATAGCCCAGCGTAATACCTAGGCTGAAGCCTATACATAGCTGTAAAAATTTGAACCACAAAGAATGAACTTGTTTTAAAACAGTCAGCTTTAAAAACCAGGACAGAATGAAAAGAGCAATACAAGGAATCATTAAAGACTGCAAGATCGGGAAAGTTTTTCCCATCGTCGCAATACCGATTACCCAACCTACGCAGATTAATTGAATCATTATTTTTATAAGTTTTTTTATTTTGTGCAATATTAAAGCCCACCGTAGTGAGCTTCAATCAATTTTTTAATTTGTCGATCAGTAGTGTCTAAGCATCAATCCAAACCCCATCTTGCATATGCAAAATAGAATCACCTGCTTGGGCCAGTTGTTCATCATGAGTCACAATCAGCATCGCCATATTAAACTCGCTACGTAAATCACTGAGCAGTTCAAAAATTTTCACTGCTGTTTTACGGTCCAAGTTACCGGTGGGTTCATCGGCCAACATTAGCTCAGGCTTCGCCACCAATGCACGCGCTAATGCCACACGCTGACGCTCACCACCTGACAACTCACCCGGCTTATGGGTCAGACGATGCGACAATCCAACACGATTCAATAAATACTCTGCTTGCTCTTTGGCTTGCTTATAGGTCGTTCCTGCACGAAGCA
>JBLZXS010000239.1:0-5474 GCA_050285325.1 Acinetobacter sp. | reverse complement strand
CACATTTTCCAACGCGGTAAATTCCGGCAATAAATGATGAAACTGATACACAAAACCCAAATGCTGATTACGTAAATAACCGCGTTCCGCTTCACCTAAAGTATCAAAGCGTTTGCCGTTTAAAAACACCTGTCCTTCCGTGGGGCAATCCAGGCCACCCAACACATGCAACAAGGTACTTTTTCCCGAACCGCTCGAACCGACAATCGAGACAAACTCACCGGCTTTGACTTGTAAAGACAAGCCTTTAATCACTTCCACCGTAGTTTTGCCATCGGTAAAACTTTTTGAGATATTTTTCGCTTCGAGGACAATATTACTCATAACGCAAGGCCTCTGCAGGTTGAGTTTTTGCAGCACGAAAAGCTGGATAAATTGTTGCAAGGAAGCTTAAAAGTAATGATAAACACACAATCACCACCACATCTTGCCAACGTAAATAAGACGGCAAATAATTAATGAAATAGGCATCAAAAAGATTCAAGCCAAATGCATTATTTAACCAACCAATAAAACCGCTAATACTCGAGGCAAAAATAATACCGAGAATGGCACCGGAAACGGTACCGATGACTCCAATAATAGTGCCTTGCACCATAAAAATTCGAGTGATGGTTGCAGGTGAAGCACCTAGGGTACGCAGAATCGCGATATCAGATTTTTTGTCCGTTACCACCATCACCAGTGACGACACGATGTTAAATGCCGCAACCAAAACAATCAGGAATAAAAGCAGGCTCACCATGGCTTTTTCCATCTGAATGGCACTGAACAGATTACCGTGGGTAAACGTCCAATTCGATGCGTAGAAGTTGCTTGGCAAGTCTTTGACAATATCATCCGCAACTTCAGGCGCAAGGAAAATATCATCCAGTTTTAGACGGACACCTTGAGCACCATCGGGTAAGCGTAACAAGGTCGAAGCATCATTCAGGGCAATATAGCCCATCATCGAATCCACTTCTGCCCCAATACTAAAAATCCCGACAATTTTAAAACGCTTGAAACGAGGCACCACACCAGCCGGTGAAGGTGTTGCTTCAGGAAGGACTAAAGTGATATTGTCATTTAAGCCTAGACCGAGTGAATCCGTCATTTGCTTACCTAAAACAATACCAAATTCACCTTTTTTCAGGCTATCAATACTGCCTTCAATCATATGGTTCTGGATGATCGAAACTTTCTTTTCATATTCAGGTTCGATCCCGGTAACCATGATTCCCGCCACTTGGCCTTGGGCAGTAAGCATTCCCTGCAACTGGGTAAATGGGGCTACGCCTTTGACATGCTCGTGTTGTTCAACTTTTTTTGCAAGTTCAGGCCAATTTGTTAAAATTTGTGTTGAAGAAACAGTAGCTTGAGGTATCATTCCTAAGACGCGGTTTTTCAGTTCCCGATCAAAGCCATTCATCACAGACAACACTGTAATGAGTACAGCCACACCTAATGTGAGGCCGATCATAGAAACCAAAGCAATAAAAGAAATAAAGTGGTTACTACGCCGTGCGCGAGTATATCTCAACCCTATATACAGCGAGATTGGTTTAAACATACCATTTAGTCCGAGGAATAATTATGGAAAATTCACAGCATCAAAGCGGCAACATGGAACGTCGCGTTATGTCGCGTATAGATGCTGCCTTGCGAATTAATTATCAGATTATTTCTGACGATGTTGCGCTTAATGACCCTTACGATCCTAACTTTGTTCTGCCACGTTATTTTCTCCTACTCGCAGAATTAGATCAATTTGATCATGCACTAAACTACGAATTAGAACAATTAAATGAAAGAGATCAACAAATTGCTCGAATCTTATCCTTATTCAATCAAAAATTAAACCTTATTACCGGTTCTTTGTACGATGCAATTGTACAATCCATGTTACCTGTCCCGGAAAATGTCAATTTTTCAGAAACCGGTTTCAGTTTCTTTGGTGATCGCGCTATTCAAGAAGGAACTTATATTCACGTAACCTTAAGCCACCCTGAAAATTTCTTTCATATTGCGGCAACGGCACAAGTCGTCTATAGCCGTGAAGAAGACAATGGTAAGTACCGTACCGGTGCCTATTTCATTACCTTGCATCCCCAAGATCGGGTTAAGCTTTCCGAATGTATCTCGTTGACTAAAAATAACGACTAAGAATTTAAGAGTCCGCTTTAATCTTATGGGCGAGATTTCTACTCGCCTTAAGATCACGGTAAAAATACATAAATAAACCAAACAATAAAACCAATGCACCGACAAAAATCATCACCGATAATTTTTCATCATTGAGTAAGGCACCAGACAGCAACGCCAACATAGGCGTCAATACCGTTGTCAGTGATAACGTGGTTGCCTTAATATTCTGTACCAATTTGAAATAACAGAACATGGCGAGCAGTGAAGCCATGATCACTGCATAAAACAGCCCTATCAAGGCTTTTGTATCCGGAACATGTGTAGGCGCATGCTGCCAGATCAACGGTAACATCCCCAAAGCAAAAAGTGCAGAAACCATAATTGAACCGGTAGCTTGAGCCATAGGTTCCAGCGGGGCATTGACTTTTTTGACCCAGAAAATTGAAGCACAATATACAAATACACTGATCAGCATCAGTCCAATTCCTGCCGGGTGGATATGTTGATTACTCCCCCCTAAGCAAATAATGGCTAAGCCTGCTACTGCAATCGACATTCCCACCCATTGCAAACGGTGCAAATGGATCTGAAAGACAAAACGTCCAATTAAGCCGGTCATGATGGGAGCCAAACCGAACATTAAGGCAATAATCCCCGAGCTTAAATATGCGGTTGCCAAATAGGTAAAGATTTGCGAACCAATAAAGCTACACGCACCAGCGATATAACTGTGTACTGAAATTTTATCTATGGGCAATTTCAGCTTGAGTACAATCAGTAAGCCGAGTGCCAAGGGCAATGCGATAAAAAACCGTAAGGCCAAGGCCCACAGATTATTTAAATCTGAAACACTCCACACAATTGCCAAGGGTGTAGTGGCCCAAATAAACACCAATAAGGCATAGGTTGAAACAATATTGGCTTTAGAGGGCATAATTAACTCGGTTTACTGTGCAGTTTTACGTTTTTGTTTTTGAATGGTTTGATCAAGTGAGCTGGAGAATTCACGTTTGTCACGTTCAGAGATCGGCGGTGGGCCCCCGGTATTTACCCCAGCACCACGTAAGGAATCCATAAAATCACGTAAATGCAGACGGGCTTTTACATTGGCTGTGGTATACACCTCACCGCGTGGATGAATTGCAATACCGCCCTTCTCAATCACCAGCGCTGCAAGCGGGATGTCTTGGGTCATCACAATATCATGCTCTTTCATGCGATCAATAATTTCTTTATCCGCGGCATCTGCTCCACTCATAACCTGAATGGAATTGATTCGAACAGAAGGTGTAATCCCGACATTTTGATTGGCAACAAAAGTGACTTCCAACTGGTAACGGTCTGAAGCACGAATAATGACTTCACGTAGAATTTTAGGTAATGCATCGGCATCGACCCAAAGTTTAAATGGCAGCACAAAGCATCCATAGCAAGAAAATATTAAGACCTAGTTTAACAAATTCGTATGACAACAGAATGGCTAAATCCATTGAATGGATTCACCCATTTGAATTTTCATAGAATATACTGATTTTTTATAGCGATTTGATTGTAATTGCAGGTGCTGCTTAGTCTATATATTTAGCCCATTTCTCATATTTCGATGGTTAAATTTAGCTTGATGACTTGAAATTTTAAAATAACCCTCGATTTAATAGATAAATACAACCCAACATCAATTGTGAATATGAAAAATCAAAATAGACCAGAAATTATCACCATTGAAGATCAAAACTTTGGCAGTCATGTTGAACACTGGAATTTACTCACAGACCACCCAACGACAGATGTGCCAAAGTGGCTTGGGTTAGCACTGAATGCACCAATTATGCCTATGGGTTTATGTGCCCAAGAATGTGATATGGATGAAACAGCCTGGCTGATTCAGGGACCGAAAAAAGCATCGGTGCAAATGAATCAGGTCATTGCGGTTGAAAATAACAAGCCTCAAGCGGTGAAAACTGCATTTCCAAGTTTCGAAGGCCCGTATAAAGTTGAGGCCAAAATTGAACGGATTATTAGCTGTAAATCCAATACGCAGGCGGTTTTACGCCTAAACTTGGGTGATAATACCATTGTGTATGCCTTTGATACCTTATATAGCGTGAATCATGATCACTATGAAAAAGGTCAGTCCTATCTTGCTCAGTTAAATGCTTGGGCATATGAACTTGAAGCGGTTTCCGACCATGAACAACTGGTGGTCGATGATCCTGCTTCAATCAAGCACCATCGTGCTTTAAACGATATTTTAGCGGCCAATGACGGTGTTGCCCCTGCAAATTTACAAGAACAGATTGATGCTTGGGAACCAAAGTCGGAAGATGATAAGGAACCGGTGACCGTTGATTTTTCAAAAATGGTGGCCTACCTGTATGGCGAGAATATGGGGCAAGAAGATGAAGCCTGGTTCCAGGGCAATATTGTGGGTAAAACTTCAATGTCCTTTATGGATCAGGACTATACGCTTTATGATGTTGCCTTAATTCATGATGAAAACCAGGAAGCAACCTTAATCCGTATTGCGACCAAGAATGCAGCCTATAAAGACTTTCAGATTGGTCAATTTATTCGCGGTAATCTGTGGATTCAGGTCAACATTTACGCTAAAAAATAGTAAATGATAAACAGCAGCTTAAGATGGGGATGATCAATATCCCTATATTAACTGCTGTTTTATATTCATTTTTATTATCTAGTTTTAAATTACATTTAAAATTTATCCACAGCTATATATTATATTTAACGTTTTTAAATTCAAATTAAAATACACTTATCCACAATTTAAATTCAAAAAATTCTATTTTAAAATCTTCTTGCGATTATATTTTTTGATTAATTTTAAGCTTTCCTACCCTGTTGAACCCTTCATTGATAAGAACTAAAGATAAAATGAGATATTTATTTCAATAAAATAAATATTTTAATTACATATTTTTATTTAGTACTTTATTTAATCAATTTTTTATGATAAAAATGCAAATTACAAATAGGAATTAACGATAAATAAATCGGAATAGAGCTTTCCATGAAAATCGTGCAAGAAGAAAATATACAACAAGTTGAACATCAACTTGAAAAACGTTTCCAGTTAGACTCCACCTCATGTCTATTTTTTACATTAGGCATGTTTATGTGTGCCTATATTTTGCATCACTTTATTCTTTAAGCTTATTTTAATACCTGATTTTTAACAGAGTTGTTTCAAAAAAATTTTAATCAATAAAAAGCCCATCATGTGATGGGCTTTTTTAGCTTTAAGGCTTAAGTATTGCGTTTCGCAAAGTCATCCATAAAGTTCACTAAGGCTTGTACGCCTTCTAAAGGTACGGCGTTATAAATACTTG
>JBLZXS010000238.1:0-3421 GCA_050285325.1 Acinetobacter sp. | reverse complement strand
GAACCAGGGACCTGCGGATTAACAGTCCGTCGCTCTACCGACTGAGCTATTGGAGAATCTGATGCGCATTTTAGGGAGGAAAACCCGACTCGTCAACACGTAAAGATAAAGAAATGAATCATTTGCCTTATAATTATGCAGATATGCCATGAAAATAAAAAAACCACCCATAACAGGTGGTTTTTTATACAAAAATAAAATTTATTTCAAATCTTATTTTTCAACACCAGCTTCTTGGCCAGCATATTTTGCATTCGCATAATCCCAGTTTACTAGGCTTTCTAGGAAAGTAGAGATGTATTTAGGACGCGCATTGCGGTAGTCGATGTAGTAAGCATGTTCCCAAACGTCAATCGTCAATACTGCAACTTTACCGTGAGCAAGTGGAGTATCTGCATTTGAAGTTTTAAGGATAGATAGGTTGCCGTTAACTTCGTCAGCAACTAACCATGCCCAGCCTGAACCGAATTGAGTAGTTGCAGCAGCAGCAAATTCTTCAGCGAATTTTTCATAAGAACCGAAAGCTTCATCAATTTTAGCAGCCAAAGTACCAGTCGCTTTACCGCCACCATTTTTAGCCATACAGTTCCAGTAGAATGTATGGTTCCAAACTTGAGCAGCGTTGTTGAATACGCCCACTTTAGCAGCATCACCCGCAGATGCTTTGATGATTTCTTCTAAAGTTTTACCTTCAAGCTCAGTACCTTTAATTAGGTTGTTAAGGTTAATAACATAAGTATTGTGGTGTTTGTCGTGGTGGTATTCTAAAGTTTCTTTGCTGATGTGTGGAGCAAGATCTTCGTAACCGTATGGAAGTGCCGGTAAAGTAATCGTTGTCATGTTTTCAATTCCTTGCATTTTGCTGGGTTTTAACATTAAGTGGCTTTATTGTAATAGATTCTTGAGGAAAATTGCGCATTGCTTATAAATAACAATACAGAATAAAGCCTGAATTTATACGTATAAAGAAAATGTCAAACCGTCAAATTTAAATTAAATCGGATTGTTTAATTCGAAGTAACTATACTCAATATCGAACTGTTCTGAAATAGCTTTTGCAAGGCGTTGTACGCCATAACGCTCGGTTGCATGATGCCCACAAGCATAATAGTGAACATTCAATTCTTTGGCTTCGTAAAAAGTACGTTCACTGACTTCACCAGAAATATAAGCATCACAATTTTGCTCAGCCGCTTTGCCAATAAAATCTTGTGCACCACCGGTGCAGAAACCGATTTTTTGGATTGATGTTTTATCAGCAGGAAGATGAATGGCATTAAAATCTAAACGCTGAGATACATATAGCTTAAATTCTGCAGCAGACACGGGTTGTTTTAAATAACCAATATTGCCAATCGGATTACGTTCGCTTGGGTCTAAAGCTTCAATATTTTCTAATGCTAAAAGATCTGCAATCGCGGCATTATTGCCAAGTGTTGGATGTGAATCTAGAGGGAGGTGATAACCCACCAGTGAAATATCATGTTGAATTAAACTTTTTATGCGTCTACCGCGCATGCCGGTAATCGGATAGGTTTCGCCTTTCCAGAAATAGCCGTGATGGACCAGCAGCATATCCGCACCTTGTTCAATCGCTGCATCAATTGCATCTTGAGATGCAGTGACAGCACACAAGATTTTATTTACATCGGATTTGCCTTCAATTTGCAAACCATTCGGTGCATAGTCTTTAAATTCGTGTGATTTCAGGGTTTGGTTACACCACTGAATAATCTCATTGAGCTTTGCCATAAATTTTTCAACAGCCTAAATATTTAACATCATCAAAACATATTTTGAATTGTAACTAAAGCATGACAAAACTCTTGCATTATTTTATGTTTCCTACTGTATTTCATTTTACAATAACGCATAAATTACTTAGTCATCAATGAATTAAAATATTGTTAGAGGAAATTAACGTGCGTCGCACCTTTACATGGTTACCTTGGGTTTTACTTATTTTGGTCACGCTGGGTTTTCTTGCATGGCAACAATACCAGCAGCCTAAAGCACCTGTTGCATCTGATGGTGTAAAAATGCCTGTAGAAAAAGTAGAGCCTTTAGTCAGTACTACAAGGACGGGCGGTGTTGATTCTTATAACGCTGCAGTTAAAGTTGCCGCTCCAGCCGTGGTGAATATTTTTACCACGCAGAAAGTAAAGCAGACTGAACATCCATTGTTAAATGATCCTGCCTTTCGTGAATTTTTTGGTGATCAAGTACCTGATCAATTTGGTCAGGAGCAAAATGAAAATAGCCTGGGCTCAGGTGTTATTGTTCGTTCGGATGGCTACATTCTGACCAATAACCATGTGATCGCTCAGGCTGATCAAATCGTAGTGGGTTTGAATGATGGTCGTCGCGCTGTAGCAAAAATTATTGGTACAGATCCTGATTCTGATCTTGCCGTGATTAAGATTGAACTCGATAAGCTGCCAGTTTTGCCTTTCAAGCTCAGTGGCAATGAAGTGGGTGATGTGGTTCTTGCTATTGGTAACCCGTTCGGGGTGGGTCAAACAGTCACTCAGGGGATTATTTCTGCAACCAATCGTTCAGATTTGGGCATTAACACTTATGAAGACTTTATTCAAACCGATGCTGCTATTAATCCGGGTAACTCGGGTGGTGCACTGATTGATGTTGCAGGTAATTTGATTGGTGTGAACACGGCTATTTTCTCACAATCTGGCGGTTCACTCGGGATTGGCTTTGCCATTCCTGCAAAGGTTTGTCAGCAAATCCTGAATTCAATTTTAAAAGATGGTCGTGTGGTTCGTGGCTGGCTGGGTATTAGCCTAATGCCAGTGCAACAGGAAAACATTCTTGAACCTAAGCAGACCGGTGTAGTGGTTGCAGACGTGCTTCCTCAGGGTCCAGCAGCAAATGCAGGAATTAGAAAAGGCGACAAGATTATTCAGGTGAATGGCGAACCGATTACTTCTGCTTCCCACTTGATTAATTATGTTGCGTTGCAAGCGCCAAATAGCACCATTAAAGTTGAAGTTATGCGAGATGAGAAACCATTAACCTTGAATGTAGTGGTGACTGAACGTAAGGCTCAAAATAATAATTCACAATATATTCCTTTGCCTCAGCAATAAAGCAGTCTTTAGATTTATCTGGGTTCAGGAAATATGAAGAGATAAAAAGCGCATTTCGATGCGCTTTTTCTTTGGTTATTTTTAATATTTAAATTCATTTTTAGATATTAGAGAGCTTTTTAATATTCGCTCAATACTTGCAAATTAAACTTTGAAAAGAGCAGGGGTAATGGTTTGTAAGGTGGCTTAAATTAATTGTTAGGGATTATTTAGGCAAAAAAAAGCCCGCTTTAATGCTGCGGGCTTTTTAGTATTTGGCTCTCCAACCTGGGCTCGAACCAGGGACCTGCGGATTAACAGTCCGTCGCTCTACCGAC
>JBLZXS010000237.1:0-3139 GCA_050285325.1 Acinetobacter sp. | reverse complement strand
AACTCAATGATTTTAAATGATGAACAAAAAATGGTTCAGGACATGTTGCGCAATTATTCGCAAAACAAGCTGAAACCCACCGCAGCAGAACGTGATAAAACTGCCAGATTTCCCGCGCAAGAACTGAAAGAACTAGGTGAGCTGGGTGCTTTAGGCATGACGGTTTCTGAACAATGGGGCGGTGCCGGTCTGGATTATGTCTCGCTTGTAGTGGCTTTAGAGGAAATTGCTGTCGGTGACGGAGCAATTTCTACCATTGTCAGCGTACAAAACTCCTTGCCTTGCGGAATTACCCAACGTTACGGTACAGAAGATCAGAAACAGAAATATTTAACCAAACTTGCCACCGGTGAATGGTTAGGTTGTTTCTGTTTAACGGAGCCACAAGCCGGTTCAGATGCAGGTTCACTGGAATGCAAGGCAGAACGTGACGGAGACGAATGGGTCTTGAATGGTACTAAACAGTTTATTACCACAGGCAAATATGCCCAAGTTGCAATAGTCTTTGCCGTGACGGATAAATCGGCAGGGAAAAAAGGCATTTCCTGTTTCATTGTACCAACAGATACCCAAGGTTATATCGTTTCCCGACTTGAAGAAAAAATGGGACAACACTGTTCAGATACCGCAACCATCATTTTTGAGAATTGCCGCATTCCTGCCGAAAATTTATTAGGCAAAGAGGGCGAGGGCTACAAAATTGCTTTATCTAACCTGGAATCAGGGCGCATTGGGATTGCGGCACAATCGGTAGGTATGGCACGTGCGGCTTTGGATGCTGCGGTGGAATATGCCAATGAGCGCAAGGCTTTTGGTGTGGAAATTGTTCAGCATCAGGCGGTGGCATTTCGTCTGGCGGATATGGCCACCCAGATTGAAGCTGCCCGGCAACTTATTTTCCATGCTGCCACCTTGAAAGATGCAGGATTGCCTTGCTTAAAAGAAGCATCCATGGCCAAGCTGTTTGCCTCTACCATGGCAGAACGGGTCTGTTCCGACGCCATTCAGATTCATGGGGGCTATGGCTATGTATCTGATTTTCCGGTAGAGCGAATTTACCGTGATGTACGGGTCAGCCAGATCTACGAAGGTGCATCTGACATTCAGCGTTTAGTCATTGCTCGCGAGGTCACCAAAATCTAAATAGCAATGACTTAAGTTTGGTTGAATTTTAGACTTTAGTCGGTGCTCAAATCCTGCATATTTTTTGACGGATTCGGAAATTGAAGGATCATTCCAAACATGATTATCTAGATAAATATTGCAATAAAACGGTTCAAAATGCTGAATACCATTTGGCATTTTAATGATGAAAACAACAATGAAAATGGACACGCAAAGCAGAAGCACTCAGCAAGCGCTTTGTTATATAGCAATGACTTAAGTTTGGTTAAATTTTAGACTTTAGTCGGTGCTCAAATCCTGCATATTTTTTGATGGATTCGGAAGTTGCAGGATCATTCCAAACATGATTATCTAAGTCGATATTGAAGTAAAGAGATTAAAAATGCTGAATGAATTTTGGCATTTTTAGACTGAGAACAATAAGCAAAATGGATCAAACAAGGCAGGAGCTTTGTTTATAAAATAACGGATGAGAGGCTGTCGCCATGAAGACACTACAACAAGCATATCAAGAGTTTAATTTCGATCATTATCTTGCCGAACAACTGGTAGGTACATCTCAGGCGGTAAATGCCTATGTTGAATGTTGCGAGCGTTATCTCGGTGTCAATAAAACAGCCTTAATCTGGGAAGGCAAAAATGGCGAATCTGCAATCTGGACCTTTGAACAACTGGCAGAAGCTTCAGGAAAACTGGCAAATTATTTTACGTCAATTGGACTGAAAGCAGGTGATTGTATTGCAGGGTTACTGCCACGCACTCCTGAATTGCTAATTACGGTTTTGGCAACCTGGCGCATGGGGGCAATTTACCAGCCTTTATTTACCGCATTTGAATCGAAAGCGATTGAACATCGTATCAATACCGCCAAAACCCAATTGATTGTGACTAATGATGAACAACGTCCAAAACTGAATGGTGTCGCAGTCCCACATATTTTAACGGTGCATCAGCTTGATACTTTAAGTCATTCAGATCAGGATTTCTGGACAGAACTCAGCAAGCAATCTTCAGATTTTGCACCGGTCATGCAAAGCTTTGAAGATGATTTCCTGATGATGTTTACTTCGGGCACGACTGGTTTGGCAAAATCAGTTCTAGTGCCTTTAAAAGCTGTATTGGCATTTAAAGGTTATATGAGCCATGCTGTGGATTTACGTGAAGAAGATTCTTTCTGGAATCTGGCAGATCCAGGCTGGGCTTATGGTTTGTATTACGGTATTACCGGACCTTTAAGTTTAGGTCATAGCATCATTATGGACGAGCGTGCATTTAGTGTAGATAACGCCGTGCAAGTGATTCAAAAATATAAAGTGAGCAACTTAACCGGTTCGCCAACTGCATTCCGTATGTTCTTTGGATTTAAAGAAAAATTTGATCCATCCATTAAAGAACATTTACGTGTGGTAAGCAGTGCAGGTGAACCTTTAACCCCGGAAGTGATTCACTGGTTTAACCATGATTTAAATGTGAATATTTATGATCAATATGGACAAACTGAACTGGGCATGGTGATTGCTAATCATCATGCTTTAGAGCATGAAAAGAAAGTCGGTTCAGCAGGTTATGCTATTCCGGGACATCGCTTTGCGGTTTTGAATAAAGACCATCAGGAAGTTGAAAAAGGTGGCATTGGTACACTTGCCATCGATTACTCACAATCACCACTGGCCTGGTTTAAAGGTTATGACGGTCATAACCTTAAATCTTTTGTGGGTCATTATTATTTAACCGGAGATACCGTTAAATTAAATGAATTTGGTGGGGTGAATTTTATTGGACGTGCTGACGATGTCATTACAACGTCAGGCTATCGTGTAGGCCCTTTCGATGTGGAAAGCACCTTACTTGAATGTGAACAGGTTTTGGAATCTGCAGTCATTGGTAAACCAGACCCGGAGCGTACGGAAGTTGTGAAAGCTTTTGTGGTGCTCAAACCGCAATTTTCAGCTTCAGAGGAGTTAAGCCGTAAACTTCAGGAATATGTGCGTTCACGTTTGTCTAAACATGCTTA
>JBLZXS010000236.1:0-4624 GCA_050285325.1 Acinetobacter sp. | reverse complement strand
TTTTTACCCTTAACCTAGGCTTAAGGAGTTTTTAGTGCCTCATGACGTAGATCTCATTATATTATTAGCCGTTGGCTTTGGACTGGCGCTTGTTTTTGGCTATATTGCGGCCCGTATACGCCTCCCCCCTCTTATTGGCTACCTGATTGCCGGTATCCTGATTAGTCCGAACACGCCCGGCGTAGTCGGAGATATTCATCTTGCCAACCAACTGGCTGAACTTGGGGTCATGTTCCTGATGTTCGGTGTCGGGATGCACTTTTCCCTCAACGATTTAATGCAGGTACGTCGCATTGCATTACCCGGGGCTGTTTTACAAATTACTGTAGCCACCTTATTAGGTATAGGCGTTTCCATGATCTGGGGCTGGAGTTTTGGTTCTGCTCTGGTTTTTGGCTTAAGCCTATCCTGTGCCAGTACCGTAGTATTATTAAAAGCCTTAAGTGACCGCGGTCTACTCAACTCGGTCAACGGTAAAATTGCAGTAGGCTGGTTATTGGTTGAAGATCTGGTCATGGTCTTGGTTCTGGTTCTACTCCCTGCCACCGCAGTTTTACTTGGCGGCACCCCTGTTCCCGGTTCCGATCCGGATGCAAGTATCTGGATGACCTTAGCCGTTACTCTGCTTAAAGTGGCGGGTTTTATTGCCTTTATGCTGATTATCGGGAAACGCTTGGTTCCCTGGATCATGCAAATTGTGGCGCGTCTGGGTTCCCGTGAATTATTTACCTTAACTGTCGTTGCTGCTGCGGTATCTATTGCTTTTGGTGCCTATAAAGTTTTTGGCGTATCGATGGCACTTGGTGCATTCTTTGCCGGTATGGTGGTTAAAGAATCGGATTTCAGTCACCGTGCTGAAGAAGAAACTCTACCTTTACGTGAAATTTTCTCGATTTTATTCTTTGTATCTGTCGGCATGCTGTTCGATCCACGCATTCTGATAGAGCAACCCTGGCATGTACTTGCTGTGGTGGGCATTATCATGATTGGTAAGACGATTGCCGCAATGGCCTTGGTTTTATTCTTTCGCTACCCGATTAATACCGCCTTAACCGTTGGTGCAAGCCTTGCACAAATTGGCGAGTTTTCTTTTATTCTGGCAACTTTAGGCCTCTCACTCAATTTACTTTCCATAGAAGGGCAAAACCTGATTCTAGCGGGAGCATTGATTTCCATCACACTGAATTCATTTGTGTTCTCTGCTATTGAACCGGTGCAAAACTGGATTCGTGAACGCTCGCATTTGGCACGTTTACTGGAACGTAGTGGTGACCCACTTTCCATGCTGCCCGATGAAGTATCCCAAGAGTATTTACGTGATCAAGTGGTACTTGTGGGACATGGTGAAGTCGGTCGCCGCATTACCAAAGAGTTAATGGCGCAAAATATTAAAGTGGTCATTGCGGAAGAAAATCGCGAAATTGTAGAAAGTTTACGTGCCAAAGGCATTGCTGCTGTTTCCGGTCATGCCACGGAACCAAGCGTTTTAATTCAAGCCCATATTCAACATGCGCGCTTATTGGTACTTTCACCGATGGATATTTTAGATATTCATAAAATTGTTGATATTGCCAAAACCTTGAATCCGCAAATTCAAGTTTTAGTTTGCGCAGAAAGCAAGGAAGAAGCTGAAGTGATTCGTCGCGATGGTATTGGCGAAGTTTATTTTGCCAAAGAAGAAATGGCGAAGAATATGACCAATCATATTCTCAATCAAATCCAGATTGCGCATCACAAAGAACCGACGCATTAAGCTTTAGTCCAAAAAAATGCACTCATGGGTGCGTTTTTTAATTCAGAACAGACGATGCAAAATGGTCTTCGCTGAGTATACAAATATCCGCCTGCTTTTTTTGTCAAACACTTATAAATTAATGATTTTTAATGTTTATTTATATTTTTAAAACTGATTCATTATGCATAGATAATAAAAAAGCACACTTAAGTGCGCTTTTTTAGCTTTCTTCGATGAACGATCAGCTCAAATACTTCGGTTGATCATCTACAATTTCTGCCTGCCATTCATTGACTTGCTTTTCCATCATGGCAAACAAAGCAGCTTGCACCATATGTTGTGCAATTTCAGGCATTTGATCACCCAATAATGATTTCACTTCATCATTAAACTGAATTTTAACCAAGGGTTCTTTTTGAGAGCCTGCATTTCGCAACGCCAACTCACCACCTTCAAGTTGAACCAATTCTAAAATAGCTTCTTGATTACCAAATAATTCTTTCAATTGTTCTATAGACATAGTTCCTCCATGTTCAACATGGTGGCAAAGGCAGTTGCACTTTGCATTACGTAGACTATTTATATCGGGTCAATGCTAAAAACTTCAAGAGCAGATAAAAAAGATTAAAACTCAACCATCTCATTACGAAAGCCATCAATCAGCTGAGTTAAATCACGATGCCATTCACGTAGAATTTTAGTATCAGGTAACCAGGCCTGAGGGGTTTGGGTCACTTTAATAATCAGGTTTGAAGATGTCTCGCTCTCAGGTTCAGGTGTACTCGGTTCTGGCGCATACTGGCACATACGATAAGCACGCTTCAATTCCGCAATAAACCCTTGTTTTGCCAATTGCTGCATGACGTTGACTTCTGGAGACACTTGTCCCTTTTCTGCCATGCTGTCTTCAATCGACTTGAGGGTCGGCATAAAGTCATTTAAGCGATAATAACGAACCAATTCCTGTAGAAATGCCAAGACCGCACCATGTAAATGGAACACAGCAGCTTCACGATGTGCCTGTGCCTGTTGAATATGCTCGGTTTGCTCAGCTTGCTGACATGAAAGTCGTGCAAAATACAGTTTTTGATTGGTACGGTCAGCATGAAAACGAGCAACACGGGACATAGTGATATTCCTAAATTTTGGCGTTTGTTACAGGCTTAAGATTAAACTTTATTTTGACCAATTCACAATAAAAATTATGCATGATCCATTTCAATAAAATAAATCTTTCTTCTGGCCATGACAGGAACAGGAGGATCGAGGGGGGCGAACATTGTGAATCACCCATGCCCAAAAACCCTCTTCCCAATATGAAGCAGCAGCCAGTTCAATTTCATCTTCTCTCCAAGGATGAATCGAGTCAATATCTACCATAGCAACTGCTACACCAGATTCTTCAGCCTCTGCTTCTGTTAAATAGTTTTTATTTTCCACAATAACTAAATCTTTTAACGGCAAATGCTCTGGCTTCCAAGAACGGACTTCTAAAGTTTTGATTCCTTGGGCAATGCGCATTCCATTTGGTGCAACAATCGAAAGTGCTGGAAGTTTCCGTTTCATATTGTTTTATCCATAAAAAAGGAGCTTTCGCTCCTTTAATTATTTATCTTCAGCTTTACTTGCCGCTTCAGGCTTATCTTCAGCCTGTTTTACACGAATGCCATGTCCGTGCAAACGAAGGGTATTTAAGCCCTTAATTGCTTTGATCGCCTCACGAGCATGTGGCATGTCAACAAAAGCGAAACCTTTCGATTTACCTGTCGTCGCATCAAGCACCAACTTGCATGACTCAACTGTGCCAAACTCTTGAAATAGCTTCAATAATTCAGCTTCTGTTACTGTACGTTCTAAACTACGAACTAAAATTTTCATCTTACAACCTTAAAATAGGCAAAATCATCAAAAAGCACTCGCCTACTCGACTTTTTGAACTTCGCAATAAAAAACAAAATAACGCAATTGTGATAGTTTAATCGAGATCAATGCCAAAATCTAAATTAATCGACTGGCGTTCAATTAAAGCGCTTTTTACGGTTTGCTGACGCTGTTTATAATGAGTTTCGCTAATGCACAAATTACGGGTTAATTCGTTCAAAAAGTAGCTTTCAATCTTGCGACCCTGATCATCTACCTGATCACGCGCCCATAAATTCAGATTCTGCTTGGTGAGAATCAATTCATTTTTGGCACGGGTCAATGCCACATACAACACACGGCGTTCTTCTTCAACTTCATCAAAATTACCCTGCGCACGTGCATGTGGATATTGTCCCGCCGAGACATTCGCCACATAACAGACTTTCTGTTCTGTCCCTTTGGCAGAGTGGATGGTGATGAGTGTGACTACATCATCCTGCGACTGACGCTCAATTTCACTGATCGACACGGGATCGAGCACATACTCTTCCAAAAATTCGCTCAGTTGATCATGTTTTGAAGCCAACTGTTTGACCAGATCAAAATCACCCAGACGTTTTGACCAGTCCTTTTTGGCATAGTTTTCTTCCAGCTGATCTTTTAATGCTTCAATGCCCAGCGATACACAAGCCTGAACCTGATCTTTCAACACCAGCATCTGCTTCATTATCAGCAAGGTATTATCCGGAATACGACCAAATCTTTCTAACTTTTCAAAAATGCGGTCTGTCTCAGGCTCAAGTAATAACTGTTGAGCCAGTTTACTTGCCCCCACATCGCCCACACCATTCCACAGGGTCAGGAAACGCATCCAGGCAATATCATCCAGAGGATTGGCAATGACACGCAGCAAACTGAGCAAATCTTTCACATGCGCGGTTTCGAGCAACTTCATACCGCCAATAAAACGATAAGGCACATTGGCTTGAATAAATGCCGCTTCAATATGACGCGCGGCAAAACTTG
>JBLZXS010000235.1:0-23030 GCA_050285325.1 Acinetobacter sp. | reverse complement strand
GCATCAGAAATTTCATCATCTAAATAACTAAGTAACTTGTGCTGTGTGTTGATCAAATCGACTTTATGGTCCAGACCTATAAAGATCGATGCATATTCACAACCAATAACACCGGCACCATAAATAATGATTTTTTGGATTGAATAATCCAGATCCAGAATTTTGTCTGAATCAAATACACGTGGATGATTAAAATCAAGTGCTGCCGGACGGTATGGACGCGAACCTGTCGCAATTACCAACTGTTTAAAAATAATGGTTTCTTTAATACCATCATCACTGAAAATCAGTGCGGTATCTTTATCTTGAATATATGCACGACCATGATAGATATCAATTTTATTTCGGTCGTAAAAACGAGAGTGCGTTTCAACCTGTTGTTGAATCACTTTATGTGCATTACGCAATACTTGTTTCATGGTGAACTGTTTCCAGTCACCTACTTTTTGGAACATCGGGTCACGCTGGTAACGCAAAATGCTCGATACTGTTTGACGCAATGCTTTACTTGGAATGGTTCCTACATGAGTACAGTTACCACCTAACTGTTCACGCATATCAACAATTGCAACACGCTTGCCAGATTTGGCAAGTTTCATTGCCGCGCCTTCACCCGCAGGGCCTGAACCGAGAACTACCGCATCATACTTGACGAAAGTTCCACTAACGACCTCTTTCTTACGTGGCATTCAACGCTCCTATATTTAATCCTAGTCTATCTTCGTTATATTATGACGTAATTAATAGCAATTTGCTGTATTTACCTCACATATATTAAGTGATGACTACATTTATTAAATGAATATGCTTTTTGCCCCATTTCGATTTAAGTCCGTTATAATAAAAGCGCTATTATGTCTAGTATCTCCCCCGTCAAAAACAGTGGAAAAGTTGAATATGTCTGAAAACCGTAAACCAGAACAGGGTGTCAAACTTCGTGGCGCAGAGAAGGTCGCTCGTATACCTGTAAAAGTTATTCCTACGGTTGAAACGCCACGTAAACCGGATTGGATTCGCGTTAAAATGGCGGCACCAGATGAAGTTCAACGTATTAAAACCACTTTACGTGCACAAAAATTACATACAGTTTGTGAAGAAGCCGCTTGTCCTAATCTGCCTGAATGTTTTGGCGGCGGTACTGCGACCTTCATGATCATGGGTGATATCTGTACCCGTCGCTGCCCGTTCTGTGACGTGGCCCATGGCCGACCAAATGCACTTGATGCAGACGAACCACGTCATATGGCAGAAACCATCGCTAACTTAGGTTTAAAATATGCGGTGATCACCTCTGTTGACCGTGATGACCTTCGAGATGGCGGTGCTCAGCATTTTGTAGATTGTATTAAAGAAGCACGTGATTTAAGTCCGAAAACCCTGCTTGAAATTCTTGTTCCAGATTTCCGTGGTCGTATGGATGTGGCTTTACGCATCATGACGGAATGCCCACCTGACGTATTCAACCACAATATTGAAACTGTGCCCCGTTTGTATAAAGCCATGCGTCCAGGTTCTGATTACCAGCACTCATTAGATTTACTTAAAATGTTTAAAGAGTACTGCCCTGATGTGCCAACCAAGTGTGGCTTAATGGTCGGTTTAGGCGAAACTGAAGAAGAAGTCCTGGCTCTACTTGATGATCTTCGTGCACATGACGTGGATTACATTACGATCGGTCAGTATTTACAGCCTTCCAAGCAGCATGCACCGATTGACCGCTTCGTCACTCCTGAAGAGTTTGAACGTTATACCGCACATGGCCACAAACTCGGTTTCAGAAATATCTGGGCTGCACCGATGGTTCGTTCAAGCTACTTTGCCGACCGTCAATACTATGGCGAACCTGTTCCGGCTGTACGTCGTAAAGCCGATCCTGCCAAGAAAATTGCAGTACAAACCATTGAAGCTTAATTTATCTTGAATAAAAATTTAGTCTGATTGAATGATGCCAATCTAATCCATTTAGGTTGGCATTTTTTATTTTACGACTCTAAAAATGATCAGATATAAAAAATCCCCTATTCAAATAGAGGATTTTTAAAAAACAGAAAAACCATTAAGCCGCTTTATTGGGCACACCGCTATGAAAGCGGAATAAATCATCCGGAGTTAAAATCAGATTCTTTTCAATTTCACGAAAGTGTGCAATACGCTGCTGAATATCTTCTTTAGGATTTTTTAACTTCGAGGTTTGAGCAACATCTAATGCCAAAGCCAAATAATCCTCAAAATGCCGCGATTCAGACTTCAGCAGATAGCGGTAGTATTTACCCAAGTCTTCATCTACAAGCGGTGCAAGCGCATAGAAACGCTCACATGAGCGCGCTTCTACAAAAGCACCAATAATCATAATATCAATTAAAGCTTCAGGCTCATACGTGCGTACTTCTTTACGCAAGCCACCTGCATAACGACCGGCACTAATCGATTGCCATTCCTGACCACGCTTGGTCATCAGTTCAAGTACTTGTTCATAGTGCAGCATTTCTTCACGCACCAACTGGGCCAACTTGACCTGCAAATCGGTAAAGAAGGTATAGCGAAACATCAGGTTCATGGCTGTCCCTGCTGCTTTTTTTTCACAATTGGCATGATCCTGCATGAGTAACTCGAGGTTATTCATGGCTTCATCTAACCATGCTTGAGGTGTTTCACATCCTAAAAAACCCAGAACGGGCTTCATAAGATCATCATAATTTGTTAACGACATAATTCTAAAAACTTATCTTGCTGCTTTAATGACAGCTTTCATTTGTTGAACCGCTTGAGCTAAACCGACAAATACAGCATCGGCAATAATGGAATGACCGATATTGAGTTCATGAATTTGCGGAATCTGAGCAATCGGCGTGACATTCTCAAGATTTAAACCATGTCCTGCATTGACCAGCAAACCTTTAGAAGCCGCATATTCTGCACCTTTCACAATACGCTCAAGTTCCTGCTGTTGTGCTTCCGGTGTTTTTGCATCGGCATAAGCACCCGTGTGAATTTCAATGGTTGGTGCACCACAGGCTATTGCGGCATCAATTTGTGCAATATCGGCATCAATAAACAAAGACACTTCACAACCAATAGCGCTTAAGGCTTGGGTGGCTGCTTTAACCTCTTCAAAATATCCTAAGACATCCAGACCACCTTCAGTAGTCACTTCCTGGCGTTTTTCTGGAACAAAACAAATATGATGCGGCTTAATTTCTTTGGCGAATTCGACCATTTCAGGAGTTACCGCCATTTCCAGATTCATATGCGTTTTTAATAACGGGCGCATACGACGCACATCATCATCCTGAATATGACGACGGTCTTCACGCAAATGTAAAGTAATCCCTTCTGCGCCGGCCTGCTCACAAATCAATGCAGCATTCACTGGGTCTGGATAAGTGGTTCCGCGCGCCTGTCGCAATGTCGCCACATGGTCAATATTTACACCAAGCAATGCAGCCATAACAATTTCCTAACTATAATGAAGATTAAGATTGAGAACTTTGAATCCACAATTGACGGCTTTTCAGCGGTCGCTCTCCCAAAAGAGAGGTGATCATCTGCCGATACAGTTGAGCCAACAATTGTAACTGCTCAGGGTTAAAATCCCTACCCTTTTCATAATCACGCATCGAGAGAATCTGCTGTCCCGATAAAGTTGAGCGTGACTGTTGTACTGTCGGGATAAAACCGTCATTGAGCTGAAATTGATAATTTTGAGTTGCCTGAATCTCATGTTGCTGAGCATCAGTACTAAAGTCGAGTGCATAACCCAGTTCTTCTAATAAAGCATGTTCAAACTGGCGTAAAATTTGCCGTAAAAAAAGATGGGGATTTTCTTGCTGGGCTAACTGTTGTAATTGTTGTAAGGTTTGATGATATTGCACAAAAGTCTGCGGCATTTCGACTTCAACCGGACATAAGCGAAGAATAATTTCATTCAAGTAAAATCCGGAAAAAAAGGCATCACCAAAGAAAAAAACCGGCTGACTGACTATTTCCAGTTTTGTGAAATTTTTAAGCTCAGATTTCCCCGATGCTTGCACGCAAATGGGTTGGTATTGTGGAGGAGGAGTTTGTCTTAAGATACCATCGACCCGTCCATGCTCTTGCGTAAATAAATGCACAATATGACTGCGTTCTCGGTATTTACGATGATGGATTAAATAACCATGCAATTCTTCATTTCGCATGAATAGGCAAGTCTAATCTTTTTTCTTTTTAGAATCGTCATCACTTTCTTCGTCATCCCCATCTGGAATAACGGCACCCACCACAGCAGCAGTTCCTTTGACTACGCCCTTTGTGGTTTTATAAGCCACTTTTACCGGAACAGTAACAAGTTTATGCACACAACCTTGCAGAAAGAAAACACACGCTACAACTGCTAATATTTTCATTGTTACCATTCCTATAAAAGAGAGACCTCAATTAAAATGTTTAGATATCACTATAACCTAAACTTTTCAATGCACGTTCATCATCAGACCAACCGCCCTTCACTTTAACCCAAAGTGTCAGCATGATCTTCTGCTCAAACATTTTTTCCATATCAAAACGGGCATCGATACCAATCTTTTTCAGTTTGGCACCTTTTTCACCAATCACAATGGCTTTTTGACCTTGGCGATCGACAAAAATCGTCGCATCAATATAAGTACAAGCTGGCTTAGGACGACCCGTCTTTTCATTGATGGTGGCTTCTTCAGTCTTAAATGACTCAATCTGCACCGTTAAATCATAAGGCAATTCTTCACCTAACTGACGCATGATTTTTTCACGAATCACTTCAGAGGCAAGGAAACGCTCTGAACGATCGGTAATTTGATCCAATGCATACAAAGGTGGTTGAAACGGCAAATAACGTTCAATGGTATCGCGTAAATGATCAAGATTCGCACCACGAAGTGCAGAAACCGGAACAATTTCCGCAAAGTTCATTAGCTTGGCACGTTCTTGAATCAAGGGTAAAGCACTGTTTTTATTTTCAAAAGTGTCAATTTTATTGATCACTAAAATAACAGGCATTTCCGCATTTTTCAGTTTTTCCAAAACCAGTTCATCGTTTTGAGTCCACTTTTGTGCATCTACTACAAACAGCACCAGGTTCACATCACGCAATGCCGAATGTGCCGCACGGTTCATCATTTTATTGATGGCACGCACTTCTTTTTTATGCATCCCTGGTGTATCAACAAAGACCGCCTGAGATTTTTCACGCGTATCAATACCCACGATTTTATGACGTGTAGTCTGCGGTTTACGTGAAGTAATCGAAAGTTTTTGACCTAAAATATGGTTCATTAACGT
Source organism: Acinetobacter sp. (assembly GCA_050285325.1). Lineage (GTDB taxonomy): Bacteria > Pseudomonadota > Gammaproteobacteria > Pseudomonadales > Moraxellaceae > Acinetobacter. The sequence goes on along the minus strand of JBLZXS010000235.1, from coordinate 17,735 downwards.
AGATTTACCTACGTTTGGACGTCCAACAATAGCAACAAACCCACTTTTAAAATCTGTAGGGATAGTTGTACCTTGTGAACTGAAAAAATCATTAATCAGGTCATTGCCGTTGCTTTGCGGCTCGTGATCAGCATCGATGTGATCAGAATGTGTGGTCATGCAGATTACTGCTCCAATTGTTTTAAGATATCTGCCGCTACTGCTTGTTCAGCAAAGCGACGACTGGATCCTTCACCATACAATACAGGCAAGCCATCAATAATACATTCCACTTTGAAATGTTGATTGGGAGCATCGCCTTGAATATCTACAACATCGTAAACAGGGAGAGGTTTTTTACGGGCTTGTAAATATTCTTGTAAGCGTGATTTAGGGTCTTTGAGTTGGTCTGTAGGCTCAATATGGTCTAAATATGGCACGTACCATTTTAGTACGATCTCTTGCAAGACTTTTAAATCATTGCAGTCGACATAGATTGCACCAATAATCGCTTCTACAGTATCAGCGAGAATAGATTCCCGATGATGTCCACCCGATTTCAACTCACCTGTGCTTAAGATTAAACACGGACCAAGTTTCAAATCGTTTGCAATTTTGCCTAATGCTTCTTGACGAACCAATGTGGCACGCATACGGGTTAAACGCCCTTCATTTTCATGCGGGTAGGCTTGATACAAATAATGGGCAATGATCATCCCTAACAACGAATCGCCTAAAAACTCCAGACGCTCGTAGTTAGATTTATGACTCACCGATCGGTGTGTCAGTGCAAGCCGCAATAATTCTGGCTGTTTAAACTGATAACCGATACGGCTGACCAAGTGCATATCACTTAGTTTGGACTGACCTTTGATCAAAACTTTTCTCGAACTTTAACACTAAATCTATATTGAGTAAGAAAGGCTTTCTTATCTCATACTCTTTTTTCACTTGCAGGCCATCAGTATTCATGACTTGCGCAATTTCATCAAATTTAAGATCGCGCACATTATTCATGTCTAAACGTTGACTCATCTGGCTTGCAAACTTTGAAGGAGCTATATTGGCTGGACTACTTTGCATTAGCTCTGTAATCTGGCCATCTACCACTCGATCATCCCAATACGGTCCCCAGACTGCAATTGCAATTTTTGCCAAAAAAGCAAAACCAATAATTGCAATCAAAATTGCAATATATGATGCACCTTGTTGATTTTTACGCATTTGTTATTTTTCCAATTATGCTTAATCAATTTTACCGTTACGATTAAATGACGGCAATTTAAAACCAGGCTCTTTATGCATCCAGATATAGAATGCACGACCTGTCAAGTTTTCTTCCGGTACAAAACCCCAAAAACGACTGTCAGCACTTTGATCCCGATTATCCCCCATCGCAAAGTAATGACCTTTTGGAACTTTGACTTCCCAATATAAACCATTTTCAGCAGAGTATTTCCCATTTTCAACATAATTGATAAATGGGGCTTGTCGCGCAACATTTACCCCTTCAAGCTCACGCATTTTAAAGGTATGTTTGCCCAGCGTTTCTTGATGATAAATTGAAGTCGGTGTATCTAAAATATCTTTTTCACGGCTAAATTCAACTGGGACTTTAGCGACCTTATTTCCGTTAATTGAAAGCTGTCCGTGATCATACACAATATGATCACCTGGCAAGCCCACTACACGCTTAATATAACTAATCGTCGGTTGCGGTGGGTAGCGAAATACAATCACATCACCACGTTCAGGTTCACCTACATCTATAATCTTACTATTTACAATCGGTAAACGTACCCCATATTGGTACTTATTCACCAAAATGAAATCACCTGTTTCTAAGGTCGGCACCATTGAGTCTGAAGGAATATTAAAAGGTTCATATAAAAATGAACGTAAGATCAAGACCACAGCCAACACCGGCCAGAAGTCATAAGCCCATGTAATAATGAAATTTTCATTACCCTTGCCACGCGTTTGTCTTTGCTTCAAGACAAACTTATCCAATAACCACAGTAAAAAGAAAATTAGTGTGGCTGGTACAAGGATTAAATTAAAATCAAAATCCATGGGCTTATATCCTCAATCTTATTATCTTTCTACTTTCAATACAGCCAAGAACGCTTCTTGCGGGATTTCAACACTGCCCACTTGTTTCATGCGTTTCTTACCTTCTTTTTGTTTCGATAACAATTTCTTCTTACGTGAAACGTCACCACCATAGCATTTCGCCAATACGTTTTTACGCATCGCTTTTACGGTTGAGCGTGCAATAATTTGCGCCCCAATTGCCGCTTGAATCGCAACATCAAACATCTGACGTGGAATCAGTTCTTTCATTTTTTCGACCAGCGCGATACCACGATGACGAGCATCATTGCGGTGACAAATCATTGCCAAAGCATCCACTTTTTCCCCATTGATCAGTACATCTACTTTGACCAAAGATGAGCTTTCAAAACGAACAAAGTTGTAATCCAGAGATGCAAAACCACGCGAACATGATTTTAGACGGTCAAAGAAATCCATCACCACTTCAGCCAGAGGAACTTCAAAAGTTAATGAAACTTGCTTACCCAAGAACTTCATTTCTTTTTGAACACCACGGCGCTCAACACATAAAGTCATGACGTTACCTAGGTATTCTTGAGGAACCAAGATATGACATTCGGCAATCGGCTCACGTAAATCTTCAACTGTTGAACCGTCAGGCATTTTCGATGGACTGTCGATGTAAATGGTTTGTCCATTTTTCATTAACGATTCATAAATTACCGTGGGTGCAGAGCTGATCAGGTCTAAATCATACTCACGCTCTAAACGCTCTTGTACAATCTCCATGTGTAGCATCCCTAAGAAGCCACAGCGGAAACCAAAACCTAAGGCATCAGAACTTTCTGGTTCGAAGAACAATGCGGAGTCATTAATTTGTAATTTATGCAACGCTTCACGGAACGGTTCAAAATCACTAGCATCAATCGGGAACAAACCTGCATAGACCTGCGGTTTAACCTTTTTGAAACCCGGTAATACAGCGACATCCGGGGTAGTCGATAAAGTAATGGTATCGCCCACTGGCGCACCAAAAATATCTTTAATGCCGGCAATGACAAAGCCCACTTCACCGGCTTCCAACTCACCTGTTTCAGTATGCTTAGGGTTAAAAATCCCTACCGATGTCACGATATGGGTTTGACCAGTCGATTTGACCAGCATTTTATCGCCCTTACGGATACGACCTTCCTTAACACGAACCAATGAAACTACGCCTAAGTAGTTATCGAACCAAGAGTCGACAATCAAGGCTTGTAAAGCAGCATCACGATTACCAACCGGCGGTGGAATTACATTGACCAATGTTTCTAAAACACCTTCAACGCCTAAACCTGTTTTCGCAGAACAGGTCGGTGCTTCTGTCGCTTCAATTCCGATAATATCTTCAATTTCTTGAATTACACGCTCAGGTTCGGCCTGAGGTAAATCAATCTTGTTTAAAACAGGAAGAACTTCCAAACCTTGTTCAATCGCGGTATAGCAGTTAGCAACAGACTGTGCTTCAACACCCTGTGCTGCATCTACCACCAATAAAGCACCTTCACAGGCTGCTAGCGAGCGTGATACTTCATACGAAAAGTCAACGTGTCCCGGTGTATCAATAAAATTCAATTGATATTCTTGACCATTGGGATGAGTGTAATACAGGGTTACAGATGCCGCTTTAATGGTAATTCCGCGTTCGCGTTCAATATCCATTGAGTCAAGCACTTGCGCTTGCATTTCGCGATCTTGCAAACCACCGCAGGTTTGAATGAAGCGATCGGCAAGCGTCGACTTACCATGATCGATATGTGCAATAATCGAAAAATTTCGTATATTATTGATATTAACTGACTTTTTAGCAACTGCCATAAACTACTCTAAATCAAAACACACAATCACATACTCGAATGGGCAAAGTATTTATGACGTGCAAAAAAGGATATTCCGAAGATGTTGCACAGTATAAGCAGTAGATAGTTAAAAATACAGAGAGCTTTTAAAAATAGTCCGATTCTTCTGTGAAAGTTTGCGATTAACTTTCCTCCGCTAAATATTGACCATGGAATAAAATAGTTCCCATTTCCTCTGTTCTTTTTGGCTCTAGTAACTAAAACGAACCATTATTCAGCTTAGGAATTAATCTGGGTAAAATCTAAAGGATTAATTTCTGCTGCTATCGGTTGATAGGCTTGAGTAAAGGTGGGTGACATGCGTTTTGGTCGACCTGTTGCGATTTCGATACATGCCCATTTGGTATTTCCTGTAAATAAAATACTTTGGTCGTGAGGACGATAGAAGACGTATTGACGGAAAGAATAGAGTGCATTGAGATCATTTAACCAGGTGCGCAAGATAATTTTTTCGCCTTCAAAAGCAGCTTTTCGATATTGCACATGATGTTCAATCGCCACCATCGCATGCTTCAATTCAAGATATTCTTTAAGCCCCAAACCCAAGGCTTCAATGTGGGCAGTCGCAACTTCTTGTATCCACTGCATATACACTACATTATTCACATGTCCCAAACTGTCAATATGTTTTGCTTGAACGGTCATTTCTAAATCAAAAACTGTGCTCATATCTTGTTTAAACTCTTACTTTTGGCAAAATAGTGTTCAAGGAATGACAGTCTACGTAATTTTAAGACACAGTAAAATTGCAAAATATAAAAAAACCACTCTTTTGCAGAGTGGTTTTGAGCTTCATTAATCCACACTATTCAATACGCATGCCTAAAATTGCGCGTTGATCTTGGCGAATAATCGAAACGCGTGCAATTGAACCTTTTTTCAATTCAGACACCGAGTTAATAAAATCATTACTGTTGAGAATTTTTTTATTATTAATTTGAGTAATGATATCGCCTGCAATCATACGAGATTGTGCAGCTACACCGCCGCGTTTGACCTCCTGAACCAAAATCCCGCCTTTAATCTCCAACTGGGATTGTTCAGCAGCAGTTAAGTTGCGAATACTCACGCCGATCACAGGACCTTTTTGTTGGGCGGTTTGTTCCACTTTTGCCGGGGTATCATCTGGAGCAGTCGTCACGGTCGCCGAGATATTACGGGTTTTATCATCGCGTAAAACTTGCAACTGGATCACTTGATTAGGCGTAGTCCGGTTTAAATAATTCAATAAATCAGAAGTTCTTGAAATTGGTGAGCCATTATATTTCAAGATTACATCGCCCGACTTAAAGCCCGCTTTGGCTGCTGGTGAATTGGGTGCTACCTGTGTTACCAGTGCACCTTCAGGTTTGGATAAGTTATAAGATTCCGCAAGGGTACGATCGATATCTTGCAGCATTATTCCTAAGTATGAACGTGTTACCTTCCCATTCTTTTTCAGCTGATCTGCCACATCCATGGCCACATCAATCGGAATAGAGAACGACAAGCCCATATATCCGCCAGTTCCGCTAAAGATCCGTGAGTTCACCCCAACCACTTCACCATTTTGATTAAACAGTGGACCACCCGAATTCCCCGGATTCAAAGCCACATCGGTCTGAATAAACGGAACTGAAGTTTCCCCCATCATGTTGCGCATTTTTGCACTGACAATACCCGCGGATGCAGAGTAGTCAAAGCCAAATGGCGAACCAATAGCAAGCACAGGTTCCCCTACTTTTAGCCGATCGACATTTCCGGTACGTAATTCAGGGAAATTGGAGCCGTTGACTTTTAGTAATGCAACATCGGTACGCTCATCACTTCCCACTACGGTTGCATCAATTTCACGGCGGTCATTCAGCATAATGGTGACTTTGGAAGCATCTTCCACCACATGATGATTCGTCAAAAGGTAACCATCTTTACTGATAAAAAATGCGCTACCATAACCCGTTTTTTCTTGTGGTGCCTGTTGCTGTGGAATAATCACCCGATTACCAAAAAAACGTTTTAATATTTCAGGGACTTGCTCCTGTAACAGCTCTTGCTCTGTCATTTTTTTAACGACATTTACACTCACAACTGCCGGGCTAACTTGTTCTACCAGATTGGAAAAGTCCACTGGCGATGCTGCTTGTGTTTGCATGGCCGCCATCGTAAATACCGCAACATAAATCCCTTTTTGTATATAGCGACTGTTCATATAAAGCATTTACTCCATTTCGTTATAGATATCTGTAGACCGTTTTTAGCATAAACCTTGTCTATCTTGGGTAATAATATGTTTGATTATATTCTTATAAACAACAGCTTAAAGGATTCTTAAAAGTTTGTTGTTTTATTGCTTTTTCTCATCATACATTAGCATATTTGCTCTTGTTTTTTGATCAAAAAAGCGGTGTCATTACCAAACTTTTTTTCAAATTAGCTGATGGACATGTCTAATTTAAACACAACACATCACTTCGATGTGATTATTGTGGGAAGTGGCGGTGCTGGCCTAAGTCTGGCTTTATCGCTACCGGATCATTTCAATATTGCAGTTTTGGCAAAATCGACTTTAACCGATGCCAGTACTTTCTATGCTCAAGGCGGTGTTGCGGCTGTTTTAGATGAAACCGATTCAATTGAACAGCATATTGATGACACCATGATTGCAGGTGCACATTTATGCGAAATGGGTGCGGTCAAGCAAACCGTGGAAGGCGGCAAACCATCAGTAGACTTTCTATTAGAACAAGGTGTTCAATTCACCTTAGATGAACAAGAACAATTGCATTTAACCCGTGAAGGCGGACATTCGCAGCGTCGTATTATCCATGCAGCAGATGCAACGGGCCGGGCGATTTCGACTACTTTGGTTGAACGCGCCCAAGAAAAACACAACATTACTATTTTTGAAAATTACATTGCGATTGATTTAATTACTTCGCAGAAGTTAGGGCTAAAGGATCAGGATAATCATGCGCTGGGACTATATGCCTTAGATGAAAAAACCGATCAAGTTCATACCTTTTTAGCACCTTCTACCGCTCTGGCTTGTGGTGGAGCCATGAAAGCCTATCTGTATACCTCCAATCCTGATATTGCGACCGGTGATGGTATTGCCATGGCCTATCGCGCTGGCTGCCGTGTTGCCAATATGGAATTCAACCAGTTCCACCCGACCTGTCTTTATCATCCTCAGGCACGTTCATTTTTGATTACTGAAGCCATGCGTGGCGAAGGGGCTTATTTACGCTTACCGGATGGTGAACGTTTCATGCTGCGTTTTGACGAACGCGCTGAACTGGCACCGCGTGACATTGTGGCACGTGCCATTGACTATGAAATCAAGCGTTTGGGGATTCGTCATGTCTGGCTCGACATTACGCATAAACCTGCTGAATTTGTTAAAGAACATTTTCCTACCCTGTATGCGCGCTTGTTAGAACTGGGTATTGATATCACTACAGAAATGATTCCGGTGGTTCCTGCTGCACACTATACCTGTGGCGGTGTAGTGGTGGATGAACACAGCCAGACGGATATTGAAGGACTATATGCAATTGGGGAAACCTCGTATACCGGCTTACATGGTGCTAACCGAATGGCCAGTAACTCACTTTTAGAATGTTTTGTATATGGAATGATTGCGGCAAAACATATTGAAAGTCAGTTTAATACTAAATATGAATCTCCTGATGTACCCGCTTGGGACGATTCACAGGTGATGAATCCGGATGAAGATGTGGTAATTCTGCAAAACTGGGATGAACTGCGTCAAACCATGTGGAACTATGTCGGGATTGTGCGAACCACCAAACGTCTGGAACGTGCTCTACACCGTATTGAAATGCTGAAACGGGAAATTACCGAGTATTATCACGATTACCAAGTCAGTAAAAACCTGATTGAACTGCGTAATCTGGTTTTGGTGTCTGAGATGATCGTGCGCTGTGCGATGGAGCGTAAAGAATCACGCGGCCTGCACTTCACTTTGGACTATCCTGAGTTGTCAGAAGAGTTGCGTAAAACCATCCTAATTCCACCTAACTTTCAAGTGGAAACACCATTGGTCAATACTGAAGCCTAGTTTTTAAAAATTGTAAAATCAATAAAAAGCCGAACATGTCTGTTCGGCTTTTTTAATACTGCATAACATCTATTTATCGCTGAGGCGGTATGGAATAGGTACTTACAGCATGCGCAATCGGTTCTTCGGAATCAATAGAATATAACCATACATCCCCGACTATCAGTGCCTTGCCAACTTTCATTAATTGGCAAACCGCACGAATATCCTGTTCTGCTGTAGGTTTTCTTAAAAAATTGATGGATAAATTAGTAGTGACTGCCAACGCGACAATGCCAATTTCGCCCAGTATCGCAATATACAGCGCATAATCGGCAGCAGTCATCATGGTCGGTCCTGACACCGTTCCACCCGGTCTTAAATCAGCAGCACCCACATGATAAATAATAGATGCGCTTTTTTCAGTCACTGTTTCTATTTCGCATTTTTCCAGACTTTGTGGAAATTCAGCCTGTAAAAAAGAAATAATCTCCGCCTTGGTACTTTTCATTTATATTTCATTTTCATCCCTGATGATGCTGAATATAAAAGAATAACTCACCTTAAGCACTGATCTTTTTGATCTTTGTTTCAATGTTAAAAAGTTATGTCAGATAAGTCACCGCCTGTTCAAATACCTGTTCTGGTGTTTGAGTGGCATCTAAATGCTTAATCCGTTCACCTTGTTTTTCCCAAAGTTCCTGATAACCCGAACGTACTTTCTCAAAAAAAGTCGCTTTTTCTTGTTCAAAACGATCCAGTGCCCCACGCTCACGCGCACGTGACATCCCCAGCTCAGTCGGTGCATCCAGCCAAAACGTGATATTCGGCATATGTGAGACAAAATTTGCATTAAGTAATTGCAATTTTTCTTTGCTTAAGCCACGTCCCGCACATTGATAGGCAAAACTGGCATCGGTAAAACGATCACACAGCACCGTTTTACCTGCCGACAAGGCAGGTACAATGACTTGCTGCAAATGTTGTGCACGTGCCGCATACATGAGTAGCAATTCGGTATCACTGGACATACTTTCTTCATGATTAACAGACAACAACAGCGAACGGATTTGCTCTGCCATTGGGGTGCCGCCCGGTTCACGAGTCAAGATGACTTCATGACCTTGCTGCACTAAATAATCATAAATTTTACGAATGAGTGTGGTTTTCCCGACACCTTCAGTGCCTTCAAAACTAATAAACATCCCTCACTCCTGCTTTGATTTTAAAACTGACAAGTAATTCTGCACTGCACGATTATGTTCATCCAAACTTGCGCTAAATTGATGTCCACCATTTCCGGTTGCCACAAAGTAAATGTTATTTGAAGCATCGGGATGCATGGCTGCCTCAATGGCTTTTTTACTAGGCAAAGCAATCGGTGTTGGCGGTAAGCCATTATTGGTATAGGTATTATAGGCGGTAGGCGTACGTAAATCGGTACGGGTGATATTACCTGTATAGTAATCTCCCATCCCATAAATCACGGTTGGGTCTGTTTGCAGACGCATGCCCATTTTTAAACGGCGTACAAAAACGCCAGAAACCTGTTCAAGTTCACGATCCAGACTGGTTTCTTTTTCAATAATTGAAGCCATAATCAAAGCTTCATATTTATCTTTATAAGGTAAATCGGTTGCACGATTGGCCCAGGCAGTATCTAAAGATTTCATTTGACGGTTATACAAGTCCGTCAGAATTTTTCTATCTGTTTCACCTTTGGCAAAGAAATAGGTATCCGGCGCAAACAGACCTTCAGGATGATTAAATGGAATATTCAATGCTTGCAGCATCTGCTCCTGCGGCAGATTCAGCACTTCTTTGGTCACTAGGTCATCTTTTTTCAATCTTTCAATCAGCTGTTTGAAAGTCGTGCCTTCAATCACCAGAATGCGATTCATTTGTGCATTTTCAGCATTTGATACCATATCCATCACTTGACGAATGGTCATGCCCTGATGCACTTCATAAACACCGGCTTTCATGCTGTCATGAATCACAATTTTTTGATAAAGCTTTAATATGATCGGGAAACTGACTTTATTTTCCTGAGCTAAACGATCAATAAAGCCTGAATAAGTATCTCCGGCGCCAATCGCCAGCATCTGCTTTTTGCCATCAACCGGATAAGCCTTAAACAGACTTGACCACAGGATTACGCCTGCCATGACCACGAAACCTAGGAATAAAATAGCTAAACCTTTCAATGGAAATACTTTCGTGGCTTTCTTTTTTGAATTTTTCTTTGTGCTGGACATATTAAGGAATCTGATTCAATTGAAGGATATTAAAAAGTTCAATACACGGTTGAACATTCAAAGTGTGCTGGTTAAATTCAGTCACAACTTTCATTGGACTTAAGGCATTACAAAAAAACAGACTTTCAAATTTTGAAATTTCTTCCATATCAACAAAACGCTGTTCACAATGAATACCATGCTGTTGCATCCGAGCTAAAATTTCTGCACGCATCACACCATGCACGCCATTATAACGAAGTTCTGGCGTAATCCATGTATTGTTTAAACGAATGAAACAATTACTGCTTACTCCTTCAACAACCGAACCTTGTACATCAGTCACCAGCGCTTCAGTCCATCCTCGTTCATCGGCCTCATTTTTAAGCAGAACCTGTTCCAGACGGTTCAGACTTTTTAAACCGACCAAACTTGGCATGCTGAGTCCCAAGGCTTGTTGCAATACTCCGGATTTAATTTTTTCAATCTGAAAATCACCGACTGCTTTAGGATAAAAAAATACCCATACATCGGCCGGATGATCCGGAAAGCTATATCCGCGCTGCCCTTCACCGCGGCTAATGATAATTTTAAGCGTGCCATTTACTTCCAGAAATTGCTGCTGCAATACCGCTAAACTTTTTTGAATCAAACTCAAGTCAGCTTTCAATAAAAGTTTTTCACAGCTTAAATGCAGTCGTGCCATATGCAAGCGCTCAAGCTCAATGCTGCCATGCTGGACACGTGCTGTGGTAAAACAACCATCACCATAATGGAAAGCACGATCCAACAAGGAAATCTGGCTTATTTCCTGTGCATTCTTAAAACATGGCATATCCAAAGATCCTGTAAATGATGACTGAGTTTATAAAACAGCAGCCTTAGATTAATAGCTTTTTTATTCATATCAAATTCGTTTCTTATTATTTTTTTACTAAAAAAGATAACGCTATCCTTCGCCTTGTTACAAAACATGAATAATTCGAATTTAAAGGATATCAAAATGCGCTCATTAAAAATTGGGGTTTTAGCAGCACTTATTTCAGCCACTTCTTTTAGTGTACTGGCCAAAGACTTTTTAAACGTGTCCTATGATCCAACACGTGAATTGTATGAAAATTTTAATAAAGAGTTTGGCAGCTACTGGAAGAAAAAAACCGGACAAGAGATTAATTTCAAACAATCTCATGGAGGGTCAGGCAAACAGGCACGTTCAGTCATTGATGGTCTAGATGCCGATGTGGTGACTTTGGCTTTAGCCGCAGATATTGATGCCATTGCAACAAATACCCAACTTCTACCGAAAGACTGGCAAAAGAAGTTTCCACAAAACTCGACACCTTATACCTCGACCATCGTATTCCTAGTCCGTAAAGGCAACCCTAAAGGTATTAAAGACTGGGGCGATTTAGTCAAAAATGATGTCGGTATTATTACCCCAAACCCTAAAACATCTGGCGGTGCGCGCTGGAACTATTTGGCCGCTTGGGCATGGGCAAAACATCAAGCCGGTGGTAACGATGCCAAAGCACAAGAATTTGTTCGCCAAATCTATAAAAATACCAAAGTCCTTGACTCGGGTGCACGTGGTGCAACCACCACATTTGCTGAACGTGGTATTGGTGATGTGCTGCTTGCTTGGGAAAATGAAGCTTACTTGGCCATTCGTGAGCAACCGGGTAAATTTGAAATTATCACACCGTCTCTTTCAATTCTTGCTGAGCCGCCTGTTGCAATTGTTGAAAAAAATGCCCAGAAAGATGGCAATTTTAATATCGCTAAAGCTTACTTGAATTACTTGTATTCCCCTGCCGGTCAAACCGTAGCTGCCAATAACTTCTATCGTCCGCGTAATGCAGCGGTATTGGCAAAATACAAATCAGTCTTCAAACCTTTAAAACTGGTAACCATTGATAAAGAGTTTGGTGGCTGGACCAAAGTACAAAAGCAACATTTTGAAAATGGCGGCGTATTTGACCAAATTGTGAAAATCAATAGCACCAAATAATTCATTAAAAAGATCTAGGCATCCGTTTCATTCATAAGGCGGATGCTTTGGATGCAAATCAAGGCTTATTTATCTTTTTTATTCATATAAAATTCATTTTTTATTATTTTTTATGCATAAAGAATAGCGTTATTCTGCATCTATGTTACAAAACATTAAAGAATATTGAGGTTGCCATGAGCATTTCAGCAAAATTAAAGTTAGGTGTTTTAGCAGCCCTTATCTCTGCCACATCTTTCAGCGCCCTTGCAAAAGACTTTCTAAACGTATCTTACGATCCTACACGTGAACTGTATGAAGATGTCAATAAACAGTTCGGTAAATACTGGGAAAGCCGTACAGGCCAAAAAATTAACTTCAAACAATCTCACGGCGGTTCCGGTAAACAGGCACGTTCAGTCATTGATGGCTTATCTGCAGATGTGGTGACTTTAGCGTTAGCCGCAGATATTGATGTTATTGCTGAAAAAGCCAAAGTTTTACCCACCGACTGGCAAAAAAAATTACCTCAAAACTCAACGCCGTATACCTCAACAATTGTATTTTTAGTCCGTAAAGGCAATCCTAAAGGCATTAAAGACTGGGGCGATTTAGTTAAACCAGGTGTCGGCATTATCACACCAAACCCTAAAACGTCTGGCGGTGCGCGCTGGAACTATTTAGCTGCATGGGCATGGGCGAAACACCAAGCTGGCGGTAACGATACCAAAGCACAAGAATTCGTGCGTCAGATCTATAAAAATACTAAAGTTCTAGACTCCGGTGCCCGTGGTTCAACCACCACATTTGCTGAACGCGGCATTGGCGACGTATTACTCGCATGGGAAAACGAAGCTCACTTAGCCCTGCGTGAACAGCCAGGTAAGTTTGAAATTGTGACGCCGTCATTGTCTATTTTGGCTGAACCGCCAGTTGCAATTGTAGAAAAAAATGTAGAAAAACACGGCACCAAATATTTAGCGCAAGGTTATTTAAACTTCCTTTACTCTCCATTGGGTCAGGAAATTGCAGCGAAAAATTTTTACCGTCCACGTAATGACAAAGTTTTAGCAAAATACAGCAATGTATTCAAACCTCTTAAACTGGTGACCATCGACAAAGAATTTGGTGGCTGGGACAAAGTCCAAAAAGCGCATTTTGAAAATGGCGGTATATTCGATCAAATCGTCAAAGCAAATAGCGCGAAATAATCCTGAGCAAGATATAGGAGCATCGACATGATTCATACCGTAATTGTTCCCGGCGTAGGGGGCAGCGAACCTGCCCACTGGCAATCCTGGTTACAACGACAACTCATGTCATGCTCTCGTGTGCAACAACAGGATTGGAATAACCCGATACTTGAGACTTGGATTAGCGAATTTGTAAATACCGTGGCGCCAATTCAAGATCCCATCCAGATTGTTGCACACAGTTTTGGTTGTCTTACCACCGTTGCAGCACTGGCTCAGCACCCTGAACTCAATCAAAAAATTAAAAATTTGATTTTGGTTGCTCCTGCTAATCCTGCACGTTTTGGTGAAGCCGGTTTTGCACGTGATAGTCAATCAGATTACAGCGCATATTTTCATCAGCTCAAAATTGCAGTGCCGACTACTCTACTGGTGAGCGAAAATGATCCGTGGTTAAATTTTGAAGATGCCCAATGTTTAGCTCAAGCATGGAAGCTGAATCCGATTAATCTGGGTCAAGTTGGACATATTAATGTTGCCTCTGGTTTTGGCCCATTTCCTGAAATTTATGAGTATTTGATTTCAGAAAATGTGTTGCAACATATCAATTTTACTGATGAGAACAAGTGCTATTTTAAATTTGCAATTTGAAGTCTGCAAATTATGCTTGTACCGAATTAAACTTTTATTTTTGCTGACTTTATTGGTCAGCATTCTCTCTTTTGAGGAGTCATCATGTCGCAGCGATCCCGAGTGCTGCCAGGATTTGGTCTTTCTCTAGGCTTTACCCTAGCGTATTTGTCATTAATTGTGCTTATTCCTTTATCTGCAGTGTTCATTAAATCACTGGGTATTGGTTGGGACGGTTTATGGGAAATTTTAAGTTCAGAACGTATCCTAAAATCTTTGCAGTTAAGTTTTAGTGCCGCGCTCCTAGCTGCCTTAGTCAACGTTGTATTTGGCTTATTATTGGCCTGGTGCTTGGTTCGTTATACCTTTCCGGGTAAACGGGTAATTGATGCTTTAGTGGATTTACCCTTTGCCCTGCCAACAGCAGTGGCAGGTATTGCACTGACTTCTTTATATGCACCGACTGGGTGGATTGGTCAATATTTAGAACCGATTGGCATTAAGGTCGCTTATACCCCGATCGGGATCACGCTTGCGCTGATTTTTATTGGCTTACCTTTTGTGGTGCGTACTGTACAGCCTGTTTTAAGTGACCTGGAAACTGAACTGGAAGAAGCGGCATCAGCCCTCGGTGCCAACCGTTTTCAGATTGTGACCAAAATCATTATGCCGATTTTGTTTCCTGCGCTACTGACTGGTTTTGCCTTGGCGTTTGCACGGGGTGTAGGCGAATACGGTTCTGTGATCTTTATTGCAGGTAACCAGCCATTTGAAACTGAAATCGCGCCCCTGATGATTATTTCTCGTTTAGAAGAATATGATTATGCAGGTGCAACCACCATTGCAGTGGTGATGTTGGTACTTTCATTTGCGATTTTATTCCTGATTAACTTGCTACAGGCATGGGCAAGCCGTCGTACCGGGAGAACTGCACGATGAATACCAATAGCAATGCTTTAGCAGAAAAACTGCAATCTCGTGATGCAACCCGTGAACCGACATGGGTGCGCAATCTTCTGATTACCATTGCGCTGATCTTTTTCTTAAGCTGCCTGATTCTGCCTTTAATTCTGGTTTTTGTTGAAGCATTTAAACAAGGTGTTTCGGTTTATTTCCAAGCCTTGATCAATCCGGATACTCTATCTGCAGTAAAACTGACTTTATTGACCGCTGCCATTGCCGTGCCATTAAATGTGGTATTTGGTGTCGCTGCTGCTTGGTCTGTTGCAAAATTCAACTTTCGCGGCAAATCCATTTTAACCACCATTATTGACATCCCCTTCTCGGTATCACCTGTTATCGCCGGTATGATGCTGGTGCTGATTTTTGGTACTCAAGGCTGGATGGGCGGCTGGCTGATGGATCATGACATCAAAGTTTTGTATGCCGTGCCTGCCATTGTGCTTGCAACCATCTTTATTACCGTTCCTTTTGTTGCCCGTGAATTGATTCCGTTAATGGAAGCGCAAGGAACTGAAGAAGAAGAAGCTGCCATTGTACTCGGTGCTTCAGGTTGGCAAACCTTCTGGAAAGTCACCTTGCCGAATATTAAATGGGGTCTGATTTACGGTGTAATTCTGTGTAATGCCCGTGCGATGGGTGAATTTGGTGCAGTATCGGTGGTGTCGGGTCATATTCGCGGTGAAACCAATACTTTACCGTTACACGTAGAAATTCTTTATAACGAATATACCTTTAGTGCTGCGTTTGCGGTGTCCTCGCTGTTAGCTTTACTTGCCATTGTGACCCTGATTTTAAAAACATGGGTTGAAATACGCCAAGAAAAGCAAAACAAACGTAATGAAGATTCACAAGTTTCTTAAGGAATGACATCATGAGTATTCAAGTTAAAAATATTGAAAAACACTTTGGTGCATTCCATGCACTTAAAAATATCTCACTGGATTTTCCAGATGGTCAACTGGTGGCATTACTCGGTCCATCTGGCTGCGGTAAAACCACCCTGCTGCGTATTATTGCTGGTTTAGAATCCGCTGATGGCGGTCAGGTGATTCTTGAAGGTGAAGATGCAACAGATGTTCACGTTCGCGAACGTCAAGTCGGTTTTGTATTCCAGCATTATGCTCTGTTCCGTCACATGACCGTATTTGACAACATTGCTTTTGGTTTACGTGTTCGTCCGCGCAAAACCCGCCCATCGGAAGCTGAAATCAAAAAACGTGTTACCCGTTTACTGGATCTGGTTCAACTCGGTTTCTTGGCAGACCGCTTCCCGGCACAGTTGTCTGGTGGTCAGCGTCAACGTATTGCTTTGGCCCGTGCTTTAGCAGTTGAGCCTCGGGTACTGTTACTGGATGAACCTTTTGGTGCTTTGGATGCCAAAGTACGTAAAGAACTGCGTCGCTGGTTACGTACCTTGCATGACGAATTGCACATTACATCAATCTTTGTTACGCATGACCAAGAAGAAGCTTTAGAAGTAGCTGACCAGATTATTGTAATGAACAAAGGTAATGTCGAGCAAATTGGTTCACCACGTGAAGTTTATGAAAAACCGGCAACGCCGTTTGTATTCGACTTCTTGGGTCAGGCCAACCGTTTCGAAGGTCAGAATCAGCAAGGTATCATCCAGATTGGTGAAGACCGCATTCAATTACCACAAGTAAAAGATGCGCCACAAGGTGAAATTGTTGCCTTTGCCCGTCCTAATGAATTACGTATTCATGCTGCTCCGCAAGAAAATGCCATTCAAGCAACTTTCTTACGTGAAATATGGATTGCAGGTAAAGTGCTCGCCGAGCTTCAAGATCGCCAAGGCAATTTAATTGAAATATCGCTTAACTCGGACGAAGCGAAACTGCATCAATTCAAACCGAATCAAACTGTGTGGTTAAGCCCTACGGCATTGCATTTATTTGCCAATGACGTCGCTTAACAAGTAATAGATGGGGCAAAAACAGCCCCATCCCCTTTTAAGGTATACAGAATTATGAATTTCCAACAATTAAGAATTATTCGAGAAACCGTTAGACAAAATTTTAATTTAACTGAAGCTTCAGCAGCACTTTACACATCCCAATCGGGTGTGAGCAAACACATTAAAGATTTGGAAGATGAACTGGGTGTGCAGCTGTTTATCCGTAAAGGTAAACGCTTATTGGGTTTAACTGAACCGGGTCAGTCATTACTGGGTATTGTTGAACGCATGCTGGTCGATGCCGACAACATTAAACGTCTTGCCGATGACTTTAATCGTGTTGATGAAGGCACATTGACGATTGCGACCACGCATACGCAAGCCCGTTATGTATTACCGCCGATTGTGAACCAATTTAAAAAAGAATTTCCGAAAGTACATCTGATTTTACAACAGGCCAGCCCGGTTGAAATTACTGAAATGCTGCTTCAAGGGGAAGCCGATATCGGTATTGCTACTGAGTCTTTAACTACAGAAGACAATTTGGCAAGTGTGCCTTTTTATACTTGGCAACACAGTATTATCACGCCACAAAATCATCCATTGGCCAACAAAACTGATATTAGTTTAGAAGATTTGGCGCAATATCCGCTTATTACCTATCACGGCGGTTTCACCGGTCGTTCAAAAATTGACAAAGCTTTTGAAGATGCTGGCATTGATGTTGATATTGTGATGTCAGCACTCGATGCCGATGTCATCAAAACCTATGTTGAACTGAATATGGGCGTTGGTATTGTCAATAATGTGGCTTATGACGTTGAACGTGACTATCGTTT
>JBLZXS010000234.1:0-5282 GCA_050285325.1 Acinetobacter sp. | reverse complement strand
ACCAAGATTGAAACCATTGTTGAAGGTGGGCCCGCCAGTAAATCAGGTCAGATTAAATCGGGTGATCGCATTATTGGTGTAGCACAAGACGGCGACAAAATGGTTGATGTCGTCGGTTGGGCAAGTAACGAAGTGGTCGGTTTAATCCGTGGTAAGCGTGGCACTAAAGTCAGCCTGCGTTTATTGGGTGCGGGCGCATCAATGAGTCAGGCACGTACCGTGAGTTTGGTGCGTGATGTGATTCAGGAAGAAGATGCCGGTGTACGTTCACGTACCGTGGATATCAAGCGTGATGGTAAAAACTATACCTTTGGTGTGATTGAAATTCCATCGTTTTATTTGAATTATCGTGCGCGACGTGCAGGTACCGATTATCGCTCAGTTTCTGAAGACACCAATAATGCTTTAAAAGCATTGGCTGCGAAAAATGTGGCCGGGATTATTATTGATTTACGTAATAATCCGGGTGGTTCACTTGAAGAAGTGGCACGCATGTTGGGTCAAGTGATCAAGTCAGGACCAGTGGTGCAAATTCGTGACGGCAATGGCAATGTCAGCGTGTTTGAAGATGATGATGGGGGTGCACAAACTTATGCAGGACCACTTGCAGTCATGGTGAACTTGGCTTCTGCATCTGCCAGTGAAATTTATTCAGCAGCCATCCAGGATTATGAACGCGGTATTGTAATTGGAAGTACCACTACAGGTAAGGGTACAGCTCAGGTTCAATTAGATACTTTGGCACATGGTCAGGCGACTTTAACGCAACGTAAGTTCTACCGAATTACGGGTGGAAGTACTCAAAATAAAGGTGTAGTCCCAGACATTAAACTGGTGGATATCTATAATGAAGAATTTGGTGAGCGTAAAGCCAAAAATGCCTTGAAATGGGATACGATTCCGACTGCACCGTTTAAGCGTGAAGGATCGGTACAACCTTATGTGCAAAACCTGGCTCAAATTTCGCAACAACGCGTAGTGACTGATCCGCAATTTAAATATCTGGAACAACGTAAAGCGATTGCCAAAAAAACTGAAGAGCAAAAACGGGTTGTGCTTGATATTGACCAGCGTAAGGCAGAGTTAAATGCGCTGGAACAAAAAACTTTAGAGGCGGAAAATCAGCGCCGTACAGTGACGGGGCAAAAGCCGTATGCCAACTGGGAAAGCTATCAGGCTTCTATGGATGCATTGGTTGAAGCACGTGCAAAAATGAAAGCAGCTCAACGACCGTCTTTACCTGAGGAAGAAGCGTTCGTCACTGAATCTGCCAATATTTTATTGGATTACGCCAAATTACAATCAACTAAAGCTTCTACTAACTAAGTTGGTTGATTCGGTCTTATTCATTTAAATATTTTAAAAACCAGTCAGTTCATCTGACTGGTTTTTTATCATCTCTGTGAATAGTTTTGAAGTGAAGCATTCACTTTAAAGAAATAGCTATAGGTTTAGAAATGTAAGGCTGAATCTGCATTTGACGGTCCATTAATAAGCTCGTTTTTATATCAATTACAAGGTGTTGAAAAATACAGAAGGTCTTGAAAAGCAGAAAATATGAACAGAGTAGGAATAATGGTCAAAAGTTTGATCTATTTTTCTTTAATTAAATTAAGAGATTAGAAATAAAAATGAATAGTGTAATTATTACTTGACCAAAATAGAATAGTATTAGATGCTTGTTTTAATTGATTGTTTTTTATAAGTACTCTTTAATAAATGAATATTTTTGTGAAAGAATAAATGGTATTAATAACGTGGATTAAAACAAGAAAGATAGCCTATACGGAAGCTGAATATGGTTCATATACATTATGATTTTAGCCTGGTAATAGGTTCAGTGATTGTGGCGATTTTGGCCTGTTACTTTGCAGTGTCTATAGAACACTTATTATTCCGTGGCTTACGTCAACAATATGAAAAAATTCTTTTAATGGTTAGTGGTTTTATTTTAGGGGCTGCCATTTGGTGTATGCACTTTGCGGGCATGCTCGCTTGTCATTTACCCGCTGAATACTCATTTGATTACGGTCTTACTTTTGTTTCTTATGTTATTGCATTTATCGCTGCTACTTTTGCCATCTGGTTAACCACCCGAGATACCTTGCCATTTATGCGTCTGCTTTTAGGCGCTGTACTCATGGGGCTAGGCATCGCGGGGATGCATTATACCGGGATGATGGGTTTGGTGATTGATCAGCATAAAATTTATTATGACCCACTATTGGTTATTTTTTCGGTTTTGATTGCCATAAGTGGTTCAGGTTTAACCTTTTGGCTGACTTTTAAATATAAAAATGCAGTATATAAATTGCTTCACATTAAGGCCTTCATTGCTTTAATGATGGCCTTAACCATTGTGGGCATGCATTACACCGGGATGGCTTCAGCTTCTTTTTATGCGATTGATACGGATCAACTGGTGTTGAATTATAAAACGGGACAAGGATTAATTTTATTTAGCGTCATTTTTGTGACCAGTTTAATTTTAGTCGCTGCATTTTGTGTCGCCGTATTAGAACAACGCTTAGAAACACGTAATAAACAGCTTTCTCAAGCCAATCGAGAGCTTGCCAATCAAGCGGTTCAGGATAATTTAACCAAGTTGCCAAACCGTTTGTTCCTGGCAGAATATTCACATTTGCTCTTTACCAAGCACCGTTATCGTGATGAAAAAATTGCATTTCTTTACATTGACTTAGACCGTTTTAAGGCAGTGAATGATGTGTTTGGTCATCATGTCGGTGATCAATTGTTGGTACGACTGGCAACGCGCATTCAACGTATACTCGAAGAAAATGAAAAACTTCTTCGTATCGGTAGTGATGAATTTTTGATGGTGCTGGAAAGAGCAAACATTGAACAGGCGATCAAAAAATCAGAACAAATTTTGCGGCTGATACAAGACAGTTTCTTAATCGCCGGTAAAGAGATTAATGTTTCGAGCAGTATCGGCATCGCTCTATATCCTGATCATGGTAATAATTTACAAGATTTGCTGATCAATGCGGATGCGGCAATGTCGATGTCTAAATATCAGGGTAGAAATACTTATTCAGTCTTCAGTTATAGCGTGGATCAACAAGAAACTAAAAGCCAAACCAAATTGATTAATGATTTGTATAAGGCAGTTGAAGAACAACAATTTATTTTATTTTATCAGCCTAAATTTACCACTAAAACACATAAAATCTGCGGAGTCGAAGCACTGATCCGTTGGAACCATCCGAGTTTAGGGCTTTTAACGCCGAATATGTTTATCAATGGTGCTGAAAAAACCGGACTGATTATTCCAATGGGCTATTGGGCATTAGAGCAAGCCTGTAAGCAAATTCAAATTTGGGAACGAAATGATTCAAATTATTTCCCGCTCGCTGTGAATTTGTCTGCGGTGCAATTTGAACATAAACATTTATTTTCTACGCTTGAGAATCTATTTGATAAATATCAAATTAACCCCAATCATCTTGCCATTGAAATTACCGAATCTACCGCGATGCATCATATTGATGTCAGTATTCGCAGTTTTGAGCGCCTACGTCAGATGGGGATTAAACTGGCGATTGATGACTTTGGCACCGGGCATTCCAGTTTCTTATATTTAAAAAACCTGCCTGTAGATGAACTGAAAATAGATCAAGAGTTTATTCGTGATCTGTCGGTCGGTTCAAAAGATGAAATGATTTTAGAAAGTATTATTCAACTTGCGATTAAATTGGGCTTGGTGGTGACCGCAGAAGGGGTAGAAACGCTAGCACAGGCGGACATTTTAACCCGTTTAGGCTGTCAGCAGTTGCAAGGATATCTGTTAGGTATGCCAGTGAATGTTCATCGTTTGGAAGAGAATAAATACGCCTTGCCGAGTTAAGCTTGATGCGTTTTGAACAAGTTTAGTTCATTTCAAAAGTTTTATGATCTGCTACAATATCGGCAATTTTTTATATTGATCAGTTCTGATCTTTTACACTGCTATTCTGCAGTAGGTATCTTTCATGAGTTTTAAAGATGAATTAGCGGCACAGGTCGCGCAGCGACGGACGTTCGCGATTATTTCCCACCCCGATGCTGGTAAAACCACCATGACAGAAAAACTGTTGTTATGGGGTAAAGCGATTCAGGTGGCTGGGATGGTCAAAAGCCGTAAGTCAGACCGTGCTGCAACGTCTGACTGGATGGAGATGGAAAAAGAACGCGGTATTTCCATCACCACTTCGGTTATGCAGTTTCCGTATAAAAAGCATGTGATTAACCTGCTTGACACCCCGGGACATGAAGACTTCTCGGAAGATACTTATCGTACTTTAACCGCAGTTGACTCAGCACTTATGGTGATTGACGGTGCAAAAGGGGTCGAAGAACGTACCATTAAATTGATGGAAGTGTGTCGTATGCGCGATACACCGATTATTTCTTTCGTCAACAAAATGGACCGTGAAATTCGTGAGCCCTTAGAGCTGCTCGACGAAATTGAAAACGTGTTAAAAATCCGTTGTGTACCTCTAACCTGGCCAATGGGCACCGGTCGTGATTTCGCCGGTGTATATAATCTGCTCGAAGAAAAATTTTACGTTTACAAAGCAGGGTTTGGTTCGACCATTACCGCAATTGAAACGCGTGACGGTTATGACTATCCAGACTTGCGTGAAAAAGTCGGTGATCTTGCTTTTGCTGCCTTTGAAGAGTCTTTGGAACTGGTGCAAATGGCCAATGATCCGATTGATCGTGAGCTATTCTTGCAAGGTAAACAAACCCCAGTCTTATTTGGTACCGCGTTAGGGAACTTTGCAGTCGATCATGTTTTGGATGCTTTCCTTAAGTGGGCACCTGAACCTAAGGCACATCCAACCAAAGAGCGTACTGTAGAAGCAACTGAAGAAGGTTTTACCGGCTTTGTATTTAAAATTCAGGCCAATATGGACCCGAAACATCGTGACCGTATTGCATTCATGCGAATCTGCTCAGGTAAGTATGAGAAAGGTTTAAAAATGAATCATGTCCGTCTGGGTAAAGATGTACGAATTAGTGATGCATTAACTTTCTTGGCGGGTGAGCGTGAACAGCTAGAAGAAGCGTGGCCGGGGGATATCATTGGTTTGCATAACCACGGTACCATTCAGATTGGTGATGCTTTTTCATCGGGTGAAAATATTCACTTCACCGGTATTCCCCACTTTGCACCAGAAATGTTCCGCCGTGTACGTCTTAAAGATCCGCTTAAATCAAAACAACTGCAAAAAGGTTTGAAAGAGCTTTCAGAAGAGGGCGCGACTCAGGTCTTTATG
>JBLZXS010000233.1:0-3972 GCA_050285325.1 Acinetobacter sp. | reverse complement strand
TTTGCGGTGATTGGCTCTAAAATTAAATAAATTGAAATAACTGCGTAAGGTAATTTTTTCAGAACCAAATGGATTAGAAAGCCAGCCTTTTTCAGGATTATTACCTGCATCCTGACAGCAGATATACCAAAGGCCTGACCATACAGGATTAGATGCACGTAATGGTCTTAAATCAGTTTCAATGACATCAATACCGGCTGAACGCAACTGACGATAATGC
Organism: Acinetobacter sp.; assembly: GCA_050285325.1. GTDB lineage: Bacteria > Pseudomonadota > Gammaproteobacteria > Pseudomonadales > Moraxellaceae > Acinetobacter. Next base: position 3,752 of record JBLZXS010000233.1, on the reverse strand, counting down.
TCAGGCGCAATACCGCCATAGACTGAATTAATCGGGTCAGTAATCACTTTAATCTCAATATTTGGCTGTACACCACGTTTTGCAATTAAGGCATCGGTTAACTGTTGGGCCAGTGGACGATGCGCTAAGGTCGATTCCCCCACTTCCTTATTGAATAAAAACATATCCAGCACAATGGTGCTTTGTGCCTCATCAATCATTTTTAACATTTCATTAAAAATGACCTGATTTTGTTGTTGTTTGCCACTTGCATCAATATAGGTTTGATCTGCTAAAAATTTCACCTCGGCATGGCGAAACTTACCCGTAAAATCCAAGCCTTCTGGCAAGGGTTTATAGGTGTGATAAATTGCCGATGAGAGATAGCCCAAAGCCAACAAACCGATCATCACGCTGACATAACGACGGCGTGACCAATTCAATTTATGATGAATTCGTTGAAAAATACGCATAACAAAAAACCTAGTCCAATGGCATCAGACTAGGTTTTATTGCTTTATTTTTCAAGAGGATTTCTGTGACTTTGGCTTGAATGAGTCCATCTAATCCAACTTTTGCCTAGAAACCGAATTCTAAACCGACACTAAAGTTACGTCCCACTTGCGGAATATTCGACAAGAATGAAGCATGTGAATAAACCTGTTCATCCAGCAAGTTATTGGCTTTGAAATAGACGCGATAATCATTATTTTTAGCATATTGTCCAGCGTAAGAGACACCTAGGTTCAGCATATTGTAGCCTGCGGTTTCCTGCTCATAAGCGGTAATCTTGTCCTGATTAAACACATGGTAATATTCGGCCAGACCTGACCAGTGGTCATCAAAACTTGCATCCACTTTGGTTCCCAAACGACCGGCTGGGACACGTGGGGCATTTTCACCCTCAATTTTGCCACGCACATAATCGCCGAATACCCCTACTTTATAAGTATCGTTTAAAGCATACGAAGCTTGTGCTTCTGTACCATAAAACTTGGCTTTATCTTGGGTGTAATCCACTAAGCGGAAATTTTCAAATTTATCTGTGGTTGCCGCATAAATGTAGTTATCAAACCAGTTGTGATAGACATGCACATGATAATCCAGTGGACCATTTTCATAATGCAAGCCAAGCTCCAGATTATTGGATTTTTCTGCGCTTAAATTTTCATTCCCGCGTTCAAAAGTATTGGTCGCGAAATGTTTGCCATTGGCATACAGTTCTTGCGCCAAAGGCAGACGTTCCTGGTGAGAACCGACCAGCGATAGTTTATAGCTCGGTGCAAATTCCCAGTTCACAGCGCCTGAGTAAGAAAAACCATAATCATCAAAATCTTTTTTATTGGAATCAATCTGAATTTTTTGTTGATCCAGACGTGCACCCAATTCAACATGTACATCATTGAATTGTTTATGCTCTAAAGCAAATAGGCTCCATTTTTGTGTTTTGGTCGGATCCAATAAAGATTCTTCGCCCGTAATATTCAGCTTTTGCTGATTATATTGAGCACCAACTACCCCTTCCCAATCTGCAATCGGGTTATGCACCAGTTCTAGGCGTGCATCATAGCCCTGACTTTTAAAATTGGTCATGACTGAATTTTCTTCAATTTCATCATGCTTATAGTCGGTATAACTGGCATGTGCGCGAAGCTTTTGAAAACCGGCGAAAGGATCATTGAATTCAGTTCGGAAATCATAACGTTCTGATTTTAAATCGACCCATGGCCCAGCAGCATGATCATGTTCTTCATCATGATCATGTCCATCATGGTTCAATGCATGATCTGAATGATCGCCACAAAAAAGTTCATTGTCATGCGGATGACAGTCTTCATATTCATGACTATGCCCGGGTAAACCATACTGATCTTGACGATTACTATATGAAATACCGCTAAAGCCTCGGTCGTGAATCCAGGATAAACCCACATTCACCGTTTCGCCTTTTGCAAAGGTATTGTCTACACGACGTTCTTTTTCACCTTCATGAACATAATCAGGCGCAATATAGCTGTTGGCATCACGTTTTGAACCTTCAACACGTAAAGCCACCTGATCAGTTAAAGCAACGGTCGCCCCTGCACTTGCTAACTTTTCATCACTGCCCGAGTTGTAGCGTAAGCCGACTTGCCCTTCATAACCTTTTTCAGGCATTTGGGTCGGAATTTTATTGTCGGTGACATTCACCAACCCGCCCACTGTGCCTGCGCTATACAGCAAGGTCGATGGACCACGAATAATCTCCACCTGCTTGGCTAAAATAGGATCAACTGTTACTGCATGATCGGGTGAAAGTGTTGAGACATCTGCAGTTTCAGAAGCATGTTGCAATACTTTAACGCGTGGCCCATCTTGCCCACGAATTACTGGGCGGCTTGATCCAGCGCCATACTGGTTCGAAGATACGCCAAGCTCACCGGCCAAAGCATCCCCAATGGTTACTCCACCTTGTGCAAGCTTTTTATGATCAATCACCTGATCAGCTACAGCAAAATCGGCAGCCGACTGGACTAAAGGATGTGCTTGTAATTGGATGGTTTCTAATTGTTGATTTTGCTTAGAATCCTGTGCAAAAACTGAAGGTGCAATAACTGCAAAAATAGAAAGGGTTATGAGATTCTTATGAAATGACATGAAACTGACTCAAAGCTATGATTTCTGAATAATGTTATAATATAACATTTCATTACTTTTGCAATAAAAAACATTCTCTTTCTAAAACTTCGGATAGACTGAGTTCCAGTTTTACTCATAGATAATTCAATTTTAAAGTTTTTAGATGCCCTTTACGATCTCACATGCTGTTTTAGCCCCTCCTATTGCCAAACTCACCGGCTATCGTTTACCGATCTCGGCACTTGCCATTGGAACCATGACACCCGACCTTTACCGCCTCTTTACTTCAGCAACTCATGATATATCCCATCAATGGCAAGGCTTAATTATTCCCAATCTATTCATTGGTTTAGGGTTCTGCTTACTATGGTATGGCCTGTATCGACCGGTGGTTTTTCGATGGGTTGGAATGGTGAAGCCGATTGATTGTGGTTCTTTCAATAAAATGATGGGGTTTATTCTCAGTGTCATTCTTGCTTTGATGGTTGGGATTTCTAGCCATTTGATTTGGGATGGATTGACCCATTCGGATTTCAGAACATTTGCCTTTGATAGCTTTTTAAATCGACCCGTTTCACTGCTTAATCACGTCTATCCGATGCATCGTGTATTACAGATTGGCACATCAATCCTTGCTTTGCCGTTTATGGCATGGATGGGCATGCATTATTATCTAAAACATAAACAGATGGATTTTGTTCAAACTAAAATCAAGATTTCTGGCTTCTTCATTGTGCTGATCTCATTACTCGCTGCCAGTTCTTATTATCTTCAATTTCTAAAAACACTTGGATCAAATCCATGGTCAGTCGACCTATATTCATTTATTGGTCGCTCGGTGAATCAATTTTCAAGCGTATTTTTAGTCACTTTTAGCTTAGGCTGCTTTCTGTTTTTATTTCTGGATCGAAATCGACGTTTGGGTGAATAAATTTCTAAAAATCGAATTGATTTAGAATCTTTTAACCCATCGCCACCTGGAAATGATGGGGTTTATTGATCTAGTTCTTGTGACAAAATCCTCAAAGAGGCATAATTCACTATTCAAAGGCGGTACGCTGTTTACGTATACGCTTGCCTTAACCCATATAGTTGGATTTCTAACGCTATGATGCGAACTCATTACTGCGGTTCTTTAACCGAAGCTCAAATTG
>JBLZXS010000232.1:0-10412 GCA_050285325.1 Acinetobacter sp. | reverse complement strand
ATCATCATGACCGATGCTGACGTCGATGGTTCGCACATTCGTACGCTACTGTTGACCTTCTTCTTCCGTCAAATGCCTGAACTGGTGGAACGTGGTTATATCTATATTGCACAGCCACCGTTGTATAAGTTGAAAAAAGGTAAGCATGAACAATATCTTAAAGATAATGATGCTTTAGAAACCTTCCTGATTTCAAATGCAATTGATGATTTATCCTTGCATATTAGTGCCGAATCTCCAGCTATTACCGGTCAAGCACTGGCAAAAGTGATTGAAGATTACCAAGTTTCACAGAAAAGTTTGAATCGTTTAACCCTACGTTATCCTGCAAGTTTGCTGGATGGTTTACTGGGATTGGAAGCATTTAAACTTGATCAGAATCATGATGAAGATTATGTGAAACAATGGTCTGAACAGTTACGTGCAGCGATTGAAAAATATCAACCAAGTCTACGTCCTGAAATCACTTTGGAAGGCTTCGATAAAGAACATGCTGATGGTTCTAAAGTGACTCATTTCTGGCCCCGTGTAACGGTTTATGTGCATAACTTACCGCATCAGTATCTACTTGATTCCGGACTGCTGGCTTCAGGTGAATATAAGCGTTTACTGCAAAACTCGAAGAGCTGGTTTAGCCTGCTTGAAGAGGGAGCTTATTTGCAGAAAGGTGATCGTAAAATTAATGTCGCTACTTTCCATCAGGTATGGCAGCACATTTTAGCGGATTCACGTCGCGGCATGATGATCCAGCGCTATAAAGGTTTGGGTGAGATGAATGCGGAACAGCTTTGGGAAACTACTATGGATCCTGAGAACCGTAACATGTTACAAGTGACGATTGATGACGCGATTGAAGCAGATCGCATGTTCTCGTGTTTGATGGGCGATGATGTAGAACCACGTCGTGCTTTCATTGAAGAAAATGCCTTGAATGCGGATATCGACGCTTAATGGGTTGATGAGTTAAATTGTAAAAAGCATCCTTCGGGGTGCTTTTTTTATGCTATTTTTATTGAAAATACGATTAACTTTTAAGCATCTTGTTTTATATAAATGACTTATTCCTCTGTCATGATGCATCGACTACATAAAACATCATCATGCAATATTACGAGGTTAACGCGATGGATAATCAACTGGAACAGACCCGAAATATTTGGGTCAATGCATTTTTTACCGGTAATTTTGCTGTGTTGGCTCAGTATGAACATGAACAATTTAAGGTGGTATATGAGCAGGAAGGTCGAGTGGAAAGCAATTTTACCCGTTATGAACGTATTGCGCATGCTGTGAAAAATGGCGTCTGGAAACCGCAACAACCACAGATAGAGTTTGAAGAGTTTGAGTTTGATCGAGACTTAAAACACTGTAAGGTTTTGATTGGTTTGCACGATCAAAAGCAAATTCAGGAATTATGGGTGAATGAAGGATGTTGGAAAATTATTGAACTGAGGTTTTTAAAACGCAAAAAAATACCGCAGGACGAATAAAAAAACCTTATTTTTTTGAAAATATACATGTGGATAAGTATTGATTTTAATGAATAATAACGTGGAAATTAATTTATCCACAGCTTTAAATATTCATTTGTTTTAAATTTAAAGTGGGTTTTATATGTGGTGTGGATAAGTTTTTTTAAATTTAAAACTGCAATTCGAATTTAAACTTATTAAGGAGTAATTTTTAAATTTAAAAAGCTAGCAACTAAATCATTAGGGAGGTGATGAAAGTGTTGTGTAGCAGAATTAAAAAATCGCAGTACAATTTTGAAATTGTACTGCGATCAGAAAACAAGCATCACTTTAGTTTTACTTAAGAGTGGTGGGTTGGCTTATTCGAAAGCACCTTCCAGCTCCTCCAATTCCATCATCAGCTCTAACATTTGTTCTTCAGCTTGAGCCAGTTTGCCTTTTAACTCAGTTTGTTCGTTCATGAGCTTCAACAAATCATCTTTACGATTAGCTTCATATAAAGCGCTATCACCGAGCAATGTTTCAATTTCAGTTAAACGTGGCTGCAGTTTGGCAATTTGTACTTCCAGTTTTTCAATATTTTTACGAACAGGACGGCTAAGTTCACGACGACGCGCAGCTTCTTTGCGTTGTGCTTCTTTATCCAGTTTAGAAATGGTAGGTTTCACTTCAACTTGTGACTTCACCGGTGCAGCAGGCTGTTGCCCATTTTTCATCATGTCGATGCGTGCTTGGCGTAACCAGTCAGCATACGCGACCAAGTCGCCATCAAATTCACGGCTTTGCCCCCCATGAACCAAGATCAGTTCGTCACAGACACTGGCAACCAATTGACGTTCATGCGATACCAAGACTACAGCACCTTCGAAATCTTGTAATGCCATGGTTAAAGCATGACGCATATCCAAGTCTAAATGGTTGGTCGGCTCATCCAGAATCAAGACATTTGGACGTTTCCAGACAATTAAAGCCAAGGCTAAACGAGCGCGTTCACCCCCCGAGAAACTTTCACTAGGAGTGTCCATACGTTCGCCACTAAAGCCGAAACTACCCAGGAAAGAACGTAGACTTGCTTCACTGATTTTTTTATCCGCAATACGTGCCAATTGCAACATTGGGCTGGCATTTCCATCCAAGGCATCCATTTGATGCTGGGCAAAATAACCAATATTGAGTAATTCAGAATCTTTACGCTGACCCTGCATTAATTCTAAATCACCGACCAAAGATTTAATTAAAGTCGATTTACCTGCACCATTCATTCCGAGCAGACCAATACGACTGGTCGGAGTGATCTGTAGATTGACGTTGGTTACAATCAGTTTGTCACCATAACCAATATCTGCATTTTCAAGTTCAAGCAGTGGCGAACTCATTTTAGTCGGTTCACGGAAACTAAAGGTAAACGGTGTATCCACATGCGCAGCAGAAAGTTCCTGCATCCGTTCCAGTTGTTTAATACGGCTTTGTGCCTGTTTGGCTTTGGTCGCTTGAGCTTTAAAGCGGTCAATATACTTCTGCAAATGTGCGCGCGTTTCGAGTTGCTTCTCATACGCTTGTTGTTGCTGCGCTAAACGTTCACTACGGGTACGTTCAAAAGTAGAATAGTTACCGGTATATAAAATCAGTTCTTGATTTTCAATATGTAAAATATGATCGGTAATCGCATCGAGGAAATCACGGTCATGCGAAATTAGAATTAGGGTGCCTTCATAAGCTTTTAACCAGTCTTCCAGCCAAAGAATGGCATCTAAATCTAAATGGTTGGTTGGTTCATCAAGTAACAATAGGTCTGAACGACTCATTAAGGTACGTGCAAGATTCAAACGCATACGCCAACCACCGGAGAAACTAGAAACATCCAGCTGTGATTGATGTTCAAAGAAACCCAAACCCGCCATTAATTGTGATGCTTTAGACGGTGCAGAATAGCCATTAATCTCGTCAAAACGACCATATAAATGCGCTAAGTCATGATCAGTTAAATTTTCAGGATGATCGAGTTTATGCTGAATTTCCCAATATTCTTCATCTCCAGACAAAACGAAATCAATCGCTTTCATATCTAAGGCTTTGATTTCCTGTGCCATATGCGCCACAGTCCAAACAGCAGGTCGTGTTAAAGAACCGCTATCCGATTCCATACCACCGAGCAGTGCAGAAAATAGTGTAGATTTTCCTGCGCCATTTACACCAGTTAAACCAATTTTCCAGCCTGGATGGAGTTGCATGGATGCTTTTTGAAATAAAACACGTCCACTGCGACGTATAGAAAGTTGATCTAACTGAATCATTAAAATATCTAAAAGAGAAGAATAGTGTGCGTATTCTAAATGAACTGACTCAGAAAAGAAAAAGACTGAGCCATTATTATTTGGATAAAAGTGCAGCTTTAGGGAAATAAATAAAAATGTGACAAATTATGCAAAAATAGCCTTTTATCAGAAATAGAATAAAATCTCTATTTTTGCCATTAAAACAACACTATAGTCATTTTAGAAAGCAATCTATGAAAAATAATAAGGTACTAGGATGAAAAAAGGAATTTTAATTTTATCAACCGGACTGCTGTTGAGTTTTTCAAGTTGGGCACAGGCAAAACAAAATATATGTGTATTTGATTTATTGGGAAAGGCGGGTGAGTCTTATAAATTGATTGAAGAATGGGCATTGGCCAGTAAAAACTGGGATGCACAGGTCAATTTAATGGCTTATCAAGATGAAGCCAAAGTCGAGAAAGATTTTAAGGCAGGTGTTTGTGACGCTTTTTATATGACCTCTATGCGTGCCCGTGCCTATAACAAATTCGCGGGTTCAATTGACGCTTTGGGCGGCGTACCGAGTAACCATATCGCACAAAAAGCGATCGCTTTTGTACTGGATAAACGCAATAAAAAACGCCTCATTAGTATGATTGCCAATCAAAAATATGAAGTGGCGGGGATTGGGCAAATTGGAACTGCCTATCTTTTTGTACGTGATAAATCGATCAATTCTATAGAGAAGGCACAAGATAAGAAGTTTGCCATTCTGCATTATGATCAGGCGCAAAAAATCATTGTACAGCGTATTGGTGCAGTACCCGTAATGGCTGATATTTCAAATTTTGTAAAAAAATTCAACACTGGTGAAGTGGATATGATTGCTGCACCTGCCTATGCATTTAAGCCGCTAGAAATTTATAGGGGCTTAGGAACAACGGGTGGCATGATTAATTTTCCGGTAGTAAATGTCACTGCAGATTTAATTATTCGTCCAGAGAAATTTCCAGAAGGTTTTGCCGATCAATCTCGTGCCTGGTTTGTCCAGCAATTACCCAAAAGTTTTGCGATGGTACAACGCTTAGAAGCGGCTATACCATTAAAATATAAAATGAATTTATCGAAGGAAGATCACGAAAAATATCAAAAATTACTTCGGGATGGGCGTATAGATCTAACCAAACAAGGGATTTACGAGTCAACCATGATGACCGTCTTGAAAAAAGCCCGTTGTACTGTAGAGCGAACCAACTTTGAGTGCTCTCTCAGTGGTGAATAAATTGGTTATTGTGTAGTAATTTGTAAAATATTTAAAAAATGGTGGGTAGGGTTAAAAACTTTAATAGTTTAAGTTTATGATTTTATTATTAACTTAGAAAATTAAAAAATCAATTGACCGATAGATTAAAAATAAATGGAGTAAATGCTCTATTTTTTTTCATTAAACTTGCATAATATTTGGCCATGAATGGACCCTCATCAAACAACAAGATTCTGAAAAGGACCGCTACAATGAAAAAAACGATTCTCGCATTAGCAGCATTTTCTGCTGTGAGTTTAGCGACCACAGCGCAAGCAGAAAAGATAGATGTTTGTGTATTCGACTTACTGGGCAAATCTGGTGAGTCTTATCAAATGGCTCAGGAATGGGCACTGGCTGCCAAAAGTTGGGGAGCTGAAATTAATTTAATTCCACGTCAAGATGAAGCGGTCGCTGATAATGATTTTAAAGCCGGCAAATGCGATGGTGTTTTTATGACGGCGATGCGTGCACGTCAATACAATAAATTTGTGGGTTCGATAGATGCTCTCGGTGGTGCACCTAGTAACGCGATTGCCCAGCGTGCGATTACTTTTGCTTTGGACAAACGTAATGCGCCGAAAATGGTCAGTAATTTAAGCGGTAAAAAATATGAAGTAGCCGGTATTGCGCCTTTGGGTTCAGCTTTTATTTTTGTACGTGATAAACAAATTGACTCGATTGAAAAAGCAGCCGGCAAAAAATTTGCAGTATTGGGATATGACGATGCGCAAAAAATTATGGTGCAACGTGTAGGCGCACAAGCGGTAATTTCAGACGTATCGAACTTTGTCGCCAAATTCAATAATGGCCAAGTGGATATGGTCGGAGCACCCGCCTATGCCTACAAACCTTTAGAAATCTATAAAGGTTTAGGTACAAATGGAGCAATGTTCAATTTCCCTGTACTGCAAGTGACTTCAGATTTTGTGATTCGTCCGGATCAGTTCCCTGCAGGTTTTGGACAAAAATCACGTGATTGGTTTGTGAAAAATTTACCTAAAAGTTTTGCAATGATTAATCGTCTTGAAGCCACTATTCCAGCCAAGTTTAAATTGAACTTAACAGCAGAAGATAAAACCAAATATCAAAAAATGCTTCGTGAAGGTCGTATGGATATGACTAAACGTGGAATTTATGATGCCAGCATGATGAGTGTCTTGAAAAAAGCGCGTTGTTCTGTCGATAAAGCCAATTTCGAATGTTCACTTGGTGGTGAATAACGTTGATTTTTTATAAAAAAGCCTAGATCAATTCTAGGCTTTTTTGTCGAGTTGAATATGTCATTTTTGCCATTGTTGTCAGTCAAAAAAGGCGTAATCTTAAAAAATAATGATATAAATTTTTTATCGTAAGATGAAAACAAGCCTAGAGCGCTTGTGATTGGAAATAAATAAAAACTCAAAAAAATTCAGTTTTTAACTGAATAAAAATAAAGAAATAGGGAGGAAAAAGTCATGATGCAATGGTCTAAGGCGCTGCTACTTGGTATAGGTTTGTGTGCTGTAACGGGTGTAACCCAAGCAAAACAAGTCATTTGTGTATTCGATTTGGTCGGTAAAAGTGGTGATGTCTTTAACCTGATGAAAGATTATCAATTGGCAGCTAAAAATTGGGGAGCGGATATTGAATTGCGTGTCGGGCAAAATGAAGGCGTGATTGCTGAAGATTTTAAAGCGGGTAAATGCGATGGTATTAGTGTCACGGGTATGCGTGGTCGCCAGTTTAATGAATTTACCGGTTCTTTAGATGCCATTGGTGCGATTCCTGATTTAAAACTTGCGGTAAAAGTGATGCAAGGTTTAGCCAGCCCGACTTTTGCAAAGCATATGGTACGTGGCAAATATGAAGTTGTCGGTGTGATTCCTGTCGGCGATGCTTTTTTAATGGTCAATGACCGTAGTATCAACACTGTAGCCAAAGCAGCAGGTAAAAAAATTGCAGTACTAGATTATGATGAAGCACAAAAAATTATGGTTCAGCAAATTGGGGCACAGGCGGTGAGTGCGGATGTCACCAATTTTGGTGCCAAATTTAACAATGGTCAGGTCGATATTATTGGTGCCCCTGCGGCTGTATTTAAACCTCTAGAGTTATATAAAGGTTTAGGCAATAAAGGGGCGATTGTGAATTATCCAATTTTACAGGTGACCGGTAATATCATTATTCATCCAGAGAAATTTCCAGCAGGCTATGGACAAAAATCACGTGAATGGGTAAAAAGCCAATTACCACGTGCATTTGGTATTTTAGGAAAAATGAAAGCGGACATTCCGATCAAATATTGGATGCAAGTTCCTGCAGCGGATAAGTCAGGCTATCAAAAACTGATGCGTGAATCACGTGTCGACTTAACCAAACGTGGTGTTTACGATAAACGTATGATGAAATTGTTATGGCAATTCCGTTGTAAGGAGGATCCGAAGAATTTTGAATGTAGCCTTCAAGATGAGAACTACAAACAATCTTGAGAAAAATACTCGGGTTTCACTTTAAATCTTCAAATACTGACCATATATTGGGTATGATATACTTAAAGTATGGTCTTTATTTTTAAAGACATCTGAATTGAACAGAGGAATCCAACATGAATGCCCAAGCTCTGGTGCTGACCGACAATGCTGCGAATAAAGTACGCCAATTGCGTGATAGTGAAGGCAACCAAGAATTAATGTTACGCGTTTATGTTACAGGTGGTGGTTGCTCTGGCTTCTCATATGGTTTTAATTTCGCTGAAAGCATGAATGAAGATGATGCTGAATTTATCAATGGCGACGTGAAAATGTTGGTTGATTCATTAAGCTATCAATATCTTGTTGGTTCAGAAGTGGATTATATTGAAGGTCTAGAAGGTTCACGTTTCGTGGTACAGAATCCGAATGCAACCACAACCTGTGGTTGTGGTTCATCTTTCTCTATGTAATAAAAAAATTAAAAAGCCCTCCTTATTTGGAGGGCTTTTTTTTATAAAAAATGCAAGTGAGTACTGTTTTTAAAAGCATATTAAAAAGTTAGGGTTCTAATTTAGCTGCTTCTAAAATATCGAAAATAACCGTCGTCACATCTTGGCTTAAATCACGATTATTAAAAATTTCATATGCGCTAATGGTTACATCTGTATCGCTTGGAAGTAAGCGTTGTTCTTCTTCAATTAAATGTTGAATAGGTAATAAGGTCTGTTTTATTTCCAAATGCAGAATATCGCTGAACTCAAGATTTTCATCTTCCAGTTCAATCAGCTGTTCATTTAAAAATGGCAATAAAATGGAATGGAGATAAGGTTGAATATCAATAATATCAAAGATTTCAATCTCACGAGTTTGCTCAATCGTACTAATGTGATCATTCATTTCAATCAGAATATGGTAGTAACTCACACGCGTCTCCAGAGATTTTATATTGTCATTTCTTAATATCACAATAACATGAAATGAGCCTGATTTCCGCTCTATTGCTCTGCATAGACTTATAAAAAGTAAGGGATTTTTGCATTGTATCTTAGTCGTGGCTTAACGTGCCTGCAATAAAGCTAAATCCGCACTAGATAATCTGAAATTTTGCATCTGCTGATCCTTCATTAAGGGATACATTAGCGCTTGAGGATCTTGATTGTGTTCTAAGCCTAAGGCATGTCCTAACTCGTGTGCAATGGTTAGACGTAAATCATCCACCGTATCAAATTGATAAATTTCAATGCGCTTTCCATTGTATATACCTTTGTGAAATTCGCGTGCGGGGAAGCGTTGATTAAGATGATTTACATTGACATTGTAGGAATCAATATTTTGATTGTGCTGTTCGACTTGTTGATTATATTGGTTATTTTGATCTTTAAGCTCAGTAATATCGTGATCTAATTGTTGTGCCTGGGCTTTCAATTGTTGATATTGTTGTTCGATGCGTTGTCGATTTGGACCATTTTCATTTTCAATACGCATCCAACTTATGCGTTGTTGATTGAGTTGTTCAACGTCTTTGGATAATTGATCTCGCTGGGCTTGCAGTTGTTGATGGCGTTGTTCTAGGTAGGTATAGCGATTGTCTAAATTCTCTGAAACCCGTTGATTTACATTTTGAGCCGTCTCCAAAAGTTGTTGACTTGTTTTATGTGCTTTATGGTCAGCTTGGCGTTGGTCATAGATCAAATTAATGGTTAATTTTGCCTTTGGATCATAAACCAGCAGCGGTTTTTCTGAGCCTTGCTGCCAAATGCCGATGGCATCTTTACAGAGCTGAATCAGTTCTGCTTGGCTCATACCAAATCGTGGATCAACGTCGCCTAAGCGAAATCGCACACTTGAATCAAAAGGATGAAGTATTTTATCTGTAACTGTACGATATTGCCGTTTATTATCCGGTTGCGATGGAAAGAATAACCAAATGAACAATAAAGCCCCGGTAGCAAAGAAGAGAGCACGCATAGCATTTTAAAATCATTATTTTTAAATTAATGTAGCTGAAAATTTCATTTAATCCTATCTTTTAAATATAAAAAAACTGCGCTTTCGCGCGGTCTTTTTTGTTCATTGGATAAATTATTTTTTGTCATCTTTCACTTTAGTAGACCCAGCATCTTAAGCTTTATTTTTTTGTTTTTTTAAACTGGTCAATTTGTTTTGGTAAATTAGAATGATAGACAAAGATTAAACCCAAAAAATTGAATAAAAAAACAATAAGTTCAATTAAATATTTAATATTGTAGGGAATTTCATTTCGATGATTGAAAGCGTATAGACTTACTTCATATTTATAGACCTGAAAAATAATATAGCTGAATAATCCCAAGCCTAACAAGATAAAGCCTTTTCCATAAGGATAGCGCTGAGGCACAGATAACATCAGCAACACGATTGTTGAAATTAAAAAACCAAGTGCAAAAGTAGCCTCTATACCCAGAGTTTGCAAATAATTAAAAGGGGAAAGAAAAACATTAGCGGGTAATACAATAAAGAGATTGCCCATTGGGTAGAGCATCATAATTGCAAAGCCAGAAGCAATGAGTAAAAGTTTAATAAAATTCTGCATATTTTTATTTTTCAGTGATTTATATCATTATATTTTAGTCAAAATCTATTCTGTTGCCTATAAGGAAAATAAAAAAAGACCGCACAAAGTGCGGTCTTTTTTCAAAGCGACAAATTATTTTTTGTCATCTTTAACTTCAGTGAACTCAGCATCTACAACGCCATCGTCCGCTTTTTGCTGTTGACCCGCATCACCTTGGAATGCATTTGGATCAAAACCTTCAGCACCACCTTGAGCGCCTTGCGCAGCTTCATAAGCACGTTGGCTAATCGGCATGATGATGTTTTGAAGTGCTTCAGTTTTCGCTTTGATTTCTTCAACGTCATTTTCTTTGGTTGAAGCTTCAAGCTCTGA
>JBLZXS010000231.1:7680-8501 GCA_050285325.1 Acinetobacter sp. | reverse complement strand
ATGGAAAGCATTCATCTGCTGATCCTTTAGCTAAAAGAGTATTTAGCTTACCATCAGCAGCTATTTGCAACAGTGCCAGCTCAAACGGATCATCAAGGCTACGTTGGGATTCAAGTCTATGAAAACGGCTTATGCCACAATTAAAGGTATTGAGGTTATGCGTGCTCTACGCAAAGGACAAGCTTCATTATTTTATAACGGTAATATTCTAGGAGAAGTTTGGCTAGTAAATAAAGTTTTCGGTCTCTAAGCTTTTTTGAAGGGAAAATCATCGACTCAGATCCCTATTTGCAACAGTGCCAAAAATTATGGTTCGAACAGTTTCAAGATCCAACAATTGCAGATGCTGTGATGGATCGGATTTTACATAGATCCTATGAGCTTGAGATTTTAGGTAGATCTTACAGAGAAAAAATCTTTTCTTTAGAATAAATCTTTTTTTAACAGGGTGTGGTCTACTTGGAATAGGAATAAGTGGTAGATCACCAACTGGAATGAGTGGCCGACTTATTCAGTATTTCGCATTTAAACGTTAATTCTTTTTTAGTCATTGCTTAATACCTGGGTCACGTTGGCTTCAATGGTACCATCCTGTAATTCTACCTGGATGCTGTCACCTGAAATTTGTTGGATGGAACGAATGGCTTTGCCTTGGCTACGAACGATACCGTAACCTTTGGCCATCACATTTCGTGGATTCTGTAATAGGGTTTCACGCATCAATGATTCAACCTGATTTGATGCTAATTTGATTTGCTGTTGTGCTAAGTACTGCAGGGTACTTTTCATTAAATCTAGGCTTTTATTGGCTTCATTAATCT
>JBLZXS010000231.1:0-7670 GCA_050285325.1 Acinetobacter sp. | reverse complement strand
ATGAGCAAGCGTTTTAATCACCCTAATGTATTGGTCATTTTGGCTTTGATACGCTGTGATTTGATGTTGAGATAAAAGTTTAATGGTTTGGAGAGACTCCAGTACCTCTTGAGTGCGCTCAACAATTAGATTACGAATACCACCAATGACTTTACTGGGGGTATCAAAGGAACGGTGGTGACCTCATCTAATATGGTCCGGTCTTTTTCATGGCCAATACCGACCCAGATCGGAACTGAACGTTTGCAGAGTAGGGCTGCTAAGTTGTAGTCATTTAAATAAGCCAGATCATTCACAGCACCACCGCCACGAATAATGACGATTAGATCCGGAGGAGCTTCAAAATCTTTAGCCCATTGTCGTAATGCATTTGCTAAGGCTTCAGAAATACTTACTGCAGCTGTATTGCCTTGAAAAGTAGCCGTATGGTAAACGAAATGACAAACACCGGCTTTATCTAAAGCATCCGCATCTTTCTTAAAATCCCCTAAGCCACTGACTGGCATAGTTCACTTCAATCTGTAATGGACCCAACTCATCAATTCTGTATCTTGGGGCTGATTCTAATCTAACGACTGTAAAACCCATCTCGGCAGCATCGTCATAACGATCCAGACTCCAAGCCTTATTTTTAAGCCTGCCACCCCGTCCGCCTGACCATGGACCACCCGAAATCTCAACTAAAATTCTGTGTTCAATTAAATGAAAATCAAAACGCCAATGCTTGGTAGATTTGAACTGAAATTTCTTTTCATACTTAATGCTGAAAACATTCAATGCATGTTCAAAACCTTCCTCAGCTTCTAAATTTTTTTCTTTGGCTTTAGGTAGAGGTTTGGCACGTGATTTAGTTTTGGGTGGGTGTTTCTTGGTTGTCCAGAAATAATCGCTAGCATTCATAAATTGTGTCCAATAAAAAAACCACCTTAAGGTGGTTTTTTTATTTAATTATTTAATTACTGAGTCTTCGAAATTTTTAGGTAAATTTAGACTGACTTTAAAATTTCCATTTTTACTCGTATCTCCCCACTCTCCATATATTATTGCCTTAACGTTTATTCCCATACCTTCAGATAAATGCTTATTTTTTAATATTGTTATAAATTTTATCGCATCTTCTTCATTTAAATAACCTACTTGAATATCACTTACAAGTACCATTACTGCATGCTTATATTCTGTATTGCTAAAATCTCTAATCAGAACCGCATTAACAACCTTTTTTACAGAAGTATCGAGCCTGGGACCAATTATTTCGACTAATGGCTCTTGATAATTTATTTCACCAAAAATTTTATGACTGAATTGATTTTTAGTGACTTTCTTAAACTCTCCACCCAACTTAAATTTAGTATTTGCACTAACCATAACAAAAAATGTGATTGCTATAATTATAATTACCAAAAATATTAGTCCCATAACTAATACTCTTTGTGCGAATAGAATATTAACAATCTAACATGGAAAAGAAGAGCTTTACCCATTAAAAAACCTCCCGGAGGAGGTTATGTTTCACTCTATTATTTCAAGGATCAAGATTACCCTGTCATCAATAATAAAACTCATATTAGGCATTACTGAGTTTCTAGGCAACTTCTTGTAAGGGCGAGTAGTTGACCGTAAAAAATTTCCTTCTGGATCATGATAGAAGAAATTCAAAAAACCTTCGCTAACATCCTCTTCAGCTATAAATTCTATTATTTCGCCTGTATCTTGGTCTTTAGCTATAATTTTCATTTTGGAGCCTTATGTTAATTTGGCTTTATAATTTTATCATTAAAACTTAATTCAACCCGTCTTCATAAGACCACTTCAAATCATCCAGCACATAATTTTTTTAGTACTAGTTTTTAAATAAATAGACACTGTACAGATTGGGTATCCACTAAATATAAATTAAATACCTTGACTATTTAAATAGTGATATAGATCAATCTGGCGACGAGTTTATTATAAAAACCTTTGAAATATAAATAAGATATAAACATTTAAATCCTACATATATCTACACTTGCCTCTCTAAATCATCTCACTGTAAGTGCTTCCACTATGTCACTCTTACTAGGTCGAATCTTCGACAACCAAAATTGAGAAAATTATGTTAGTTAATACAAATACCGCTCAAAAAGCTTCTTTTAATCAATTTTCAAATAACGCCACCCAAAACAAACCTGCATCAAATGACCAAGCGCAAAAGCCTGCTCAAGATAACCCTGATCAAAATGAGACAGCTCCTAGTAAAGAGCAGCGTGATCAAAAAGAAAATAATGATAAAAAATAAATCATAGCTCAATATTTTGATTAACATGAAAAGCCTATCTATTTGATGGGCTTTTTTGCATTTCCTATTCGCATTAAAAAACCTCCCGGAGGAGGTCTGCTATAATTTGCAACACTTACGCTAATTCTTTAGCCTTAAGATTAGAAACGAAAACTGAGAAATCCTCTGGCGATTCAAACGAAAAAGCACAATTTTCTTTTTCAAAATAAAAAATAACCTTTAGGGTGACATCATTTAATTTGATATGTGTAACGTTATCCAAATTTACAATCTTTCTTTATGCTTAATCAACATGTTAATTCACCTTAAAATTGATTGTTATGAATTATTGAATAACAACTGTAATTAATTCATATCAACATAGCAATTAATCATACGTGTAAAACTGTACGTAAACTTTTTATACCTTCTTTAAGCCCAATTATGATTTCCTCAATCGTCATCAACTGGTGCCGCTTTAAGCCTGAACGACTTTAACTTTTATATATCGCAAATTCATCACAACAGAACTGCAAATCTTTTTTAGCTTGTACACGATCTGTCATGATTACCACCAATAAGAAAAGAAAAATCCCTCAACATCTAGAATGCGAAGGGGCTTTTATGTGCCGTAATACGTCCGCCAAATATAATTTTTAATTAACACAAAATTAACAATGTTGTTATATTGTTAAATATTGCTAAATACTAATGCGACACACGTCATGAAATACACTATTTTTCTCGTAATTTTCGGCTGTTTATTAATAGGAGGCTTATTAATCTTAGGTGTCGAACTGTATGTAAAAGAGTTATTATTTTTAGCAATTGGAGCATTACTTATTGTTACTTCAACATTGCTATTTTTAGAATTAAAGAAAATTAGAAATGATCCACTCTCATAAATGAATCCAGAAAGCTTATTTAACTTCTTTCAAACAATCCCGACACACCTTAATTTCTTCATCATCAATCGTGTAATCGATCTCGGTTGTACCGTGAAGACCAAATAAACATATTAGGAATCTAAGCATTGTTTTTCTCCTGTAAATAAAAAGCCTACTTAATTGCTGCTAATCAAGTAGGCTTTTCAATTCACATTATATTGTTTTAATTGTTAAGTTCTTGGAATAACTAAAATATATCATCAACAATTCAAGTAAAAAGTATAGGAAATATGAGTGATATGTATGGAAATGTTTAATTTAAGTTACTTTACTTTTCATGTAATAAATTTTAAGTATTAAAAAGCCCGACCAATGACCGAGCTTTTTCTCATTAATAATCCCACCTACATATCTTTATTAATATTAGATAAAGAAATTTCAGCTTCTTGTATCAATTGTTTCATTCTTTCTGATTTTTTTGCCTTTGAATCTGCATAAATATGTACGCATAAAAAAGACAGAGATATAATAAATACTCCGCCTAAGACAATAAACCTCTTACCTTCCATGATTTAAACAGATCCATAGTTATTATGGATTCTAGTTTTACATTCATTCCATATAAAGCAGCAATGGCATAAAAATTTATAATTAAGTATCAACATTACCCAGGAATAAAAAAGCCCGATCAAACGACCGAGCTTCCGTTGTCATATCTGGGCGGCGGCATCCGATTTCAAACCACTTGATTAAAGGTAGCCGCCATGGGTGCCTTGATATTGCTTACACAAGCATTTCTCAAGGCATTAAAAAGGATGTGGTGATCTGCCCCACCATGCCTATAGTTTCGATATTAATCAGCTCGGCAACTGATCTACCGCTACTCACAATCACATCAACCTTACATGCACGGTCAACTTTACTTGCTTTCATTCTCTTTAGTGTCGGGGGTGCCAAACCCTAGCTGGCATCACCTAAAACATCTAGGCATTTACTCAAGGCATGTTCTATGAATTGGCTTTTCATAGGTATTAAAAAAGCCCACTTATAAATAAGCGAGCTTCTTTCTAACCATTTGCGCTGAATTAGAACTATTGTTTAAAACAATACACCCTTAATACCATGGTTACTCTTCAACAAGCAATAAAAAAAGCCCACCTTTCGATGAGCTCTTAAATTCAATTCTTTGGCTTTCGCAGTATCAATTAAACATCTGCCCAAATTGGTAAACAACTAATATAAGAATAAGAGTTGAAGATGATGTTACCAATATATCTATTGTATCCATTACATTCACCTCCTGCCTTTATTGTTCTTTTTTTATACTCCATGATGCAATTTTTCATTAACCTTACTTTAATAAAATAAGTAAAAATTTATGAAAATATGTGAGCATTAAAAAACCAGTTGTATCAGTTAACTAATCCCTACTTGCCACCACGCGCCCATTCCAATTAATGCAGCAATCATGACCAAACCTAAATGCTTTATTCGTATGCCTACCATCAATAAGAAAAGAAAAACACCGCTCAATAACTTGGCGGGGCTGTTAATGCCGTAATAATTTCAGCTAGGAAATATATATTTTTGTTCAATAAAAAAACCTGTTTAACTCTCCCAAATTAAACAGGTCAATTTGCGCTGTATCCCTAATTATTCAGTAAATCTTTATTTTCACTAAATATAAAATTAATTTATTTCAATATGATGAAACAATAATTTATTTGATTAAGGCTTAATCAACCTCTTTCAAACAATCCCGACACACTTTGATTTCTTCATCATCAACCGTGTAATCGACCTCGATAGCACCGTGAAGACCAAATAAACATATTAGGAATTGGAGCATGTATTTCTCCTTTATTTCAGGCAAAAAAATACCTCCTTAAGAAAGGAGGCTGATTAGAATAGAAACTACAGCGATAGATTCTAAAAGCTATTATATGTTGAGATTATTTTTCAAACGTTGTTGAAATGTAACATAATTAATCACAATAAAAAGCCCGCTTAACCGGGGTGAGCTTTAATATCTACCTATCTCAGTAGATAAATATTCAATAAATAATGATTTTTCTTCTATTTCTGGCATTTCGCATACCCAAAAAGTTCGGGAATCTAATCGAAAGTTGAATATTACAGCTAAGGTTCTAATTTCGATACAGGCATCTTCACCCTTGATCTCAGCAAATAATCGAAGAGCGATGGTAAGAAATTTTAACTTATTGACTATATGATATTCAGACGACTCATACTCTTTTAAAGCTTCATCATATATAAAGCAGAATATCTCCTGAATCATTTCATTGTCTATTAGCGACACCAGACTATTAAAAATAAATGACCCTAGGCACCTGTAGTATTCAAGAAATGTAGTTAATCGTTAATTCTAATTGCGAAGTGCAATAAACAAAAAAGCCCACCATTTGGTGAGCTTTTAAATCAATCTAGTGCTTTAACGTACACTTCGATCACTATAGCTGAAATATGCCACATCCCTTGCGCAAGGTCAATATATCAACATTGCCTTTAACCTACTGCTTCTATAATATTTTCATACTCTAAATTTTCGTTCTATTATATGCTTGACTTTCAGCTTTCTTTAAGTGAATACCTAAATACAGTCCAAGAAGTTATCAAAATAACTTTTGATGAACCAGTATGGGTGAAAGCTGAAATCCGTAACCTAAGTATCAAAGGTGGTCATTACTATTTAGAGCTAGCTGAAAAAGAAGAAGATACCGATAAAGTGATTGCCAGTTGTAAAGCTACGATCTGGAAGTTCTCTGCAGCTAAAATGGTTTTAAAGTTTGAACGTGAAAGTGGTATCGAATTATCTCGAGATCTAAACGTTCTTATTAAAGTTAAAGCTACTTTCAGCCCTCAATACGGTTTCTCAGTCAATATTGAAGATATCGATTCAAGCTACACCTTAGGCGATATTGCACGGCGTTATCAACAGATATTAGAACGCTTAACCTCTGAAGGTTTGGCAAATAAAAATAAGTTACTCCCCACTCCATTCGATATTCAAAATGTCCTGGTGATTGCTCCTGAAAATGCTGCAGGCTTGGCGCGTTCACTGGCATGCCTAAAGCGAATATTCAATTGGCGAATAATCCTCTTGTTGGGGGTAAGCCATATGAACCGCCAGCAGGACAAATCTGGGCTAAAGTCACAGTGAAGAATGCCGGGACATTTATTGTCAGTATTGGCGATCAGCCTTGTACGCGAACACCTGGTATTGTGTTTATTCAGTTATTTGCGCCACTTCACTCTGGAATTATCTAAACTTGCTGATAAATGGGCTGAACATATGCAGTTCTATAAGTTTGGCGACTTGGAGGTACTTCAGGCTGATATTCTGGACTTAATCAATACGCAGGACTCAGCGAATACCAAGTAAAGCTGCGTGAAAAGCAGGGACATAAAGCTCCTGACCCGCCTAAATATTCATACACCGCAAACGCCTTAATCCAGGCCTATAATACTATTGCCCGGTCACGTCGATATGAGCAAGGTACGCCATTAGCCTTAAGCATTGCTGATGTGAATGCCTATTGTGAGCAGTACGAATTGCCGGTGGAGCACCATATCTTTAATGCAGTCATCTTTGATCTGGATAATCGGTTTATTGATGAAGCGTATAAGAGGATAAGTAAGAAATCAGCGTGAGTTGGGTTCTTGCAAAATTTGACGAAACGAAAAGTGCTTAACAACAGTATTAGGTATAAAGTGATGTCTTGGGGGTAACGAATCTTGACAAGACAAAGTAAACATTTTGTTGACTACAACATCGCTCGTGAATTATAGTTGCAACTATACCGCTAATAATTAGCGGTCAAATATCAATCATCCATCCCTATTTAAAGTGTTAGTTTATGTGTTTAACTGAGATTGAGGCTAGGCATAAGCTTAGAGAATTTGCTGAAGACACTAGTAAAATCAAACTCTCGAAACATGTCAGGGAAAGGATGAAAGAACGATATATCTCACTCAAGCAGATTATTTGCTGTTTTGAACATGGGGATATAACAGAAGGTCCATATCCAGATACTCGCGGTGATTGCAAGTTAAATGTAACGGTTCGTACTGCAGGCGAATACATTACAGTAACTGTAGTGATAAAAAGCGAGGAAGATGGGGATTTTTCAATCGTAGTTACTACATTTAAAGAATAGGTTCAATTATGTATCACTATGAAGAGTGTGGTTTGAGTAATGTTTGGCTACAAGATGGCTATAAAATTGAAGAAGATGAGTTGTATGGTGAATTAGTATCAATCTCATCAGTAAATAATCTTCACAATGCTATCGGCTTGTATTTAATAAATGAAAAACCTGAACTAAGTGGTGAAGAAATTCGTTTTTTACGAAAAGAATTAAATCTTTCGCAAAAAAATCTAGCTGGTCTGATTGGTGTTAACGAATCAAGCGTTCGCAACTGGGAAACTGACCGAGGAGATATGAGTAAACCTGCAGACCGTTTCTTGCGTGCTTTGTATAAAGAGCATGTTCATGGTGGCG
>JBLZXS010000230.1:0-3159 GCA_050285325.1 Acinetobacter sp. | reverse complement strand
GGTTTAATGAAAGCCACAGAGCAGCTTTCCAGTATGGAAATGATCGGTGTCGATCCATTAAAACGTATTGTGTCACCCCGTTTATGGGCGGGTGTGGTCAGTTTACCCATGCTGACGGTTATTTTTGCTGCCATTGGTATTTTGGGCGGTAAAATGGTCGGGGTAGACTTTTTAGGGGTGGATGAAGGTTCTTACTGGAGTGGCATGCAAAGCGCAGTTCAGTTTGGTCATGATGTGGTTAATGGCATTATTAAAAGTATTGTTTTTGCCCTGATTTGTACCTGGATTGCGGTGTATCAAGGTTATGCCTGTGAGCCGACATCGGAAGGGATTGCAACATCCACAACCCGTACAGTGGTTTATTCATCATTATGTGTATTAGGTTTTGATTTCGTGTTGACTGCGGTCATGTTTGGAGGGGTTCAATGAAATCACGTACAAGTGAGCTGACCGTAGGTATTTTTGTCATTATCTTTGGTGTGGCGTTATTTTTCTTGGCAATGAAAGTGAGTGGATTATCCGGCACCAATTTACGTGATGCCTATGAGATGACTGCTCAATTCGACAATGTAAATGGTTTAAAACCACGTGCAAAAGTTACCATGAGTGGTGTCACCATTGGTCGGGTGACCGATATTACTCTTGATCCAGTTTCGCGTTTAGCTACAGTACATTTTGAGTTGGATGGTAAATTAACCTCATTCAATAAAGAGCAGCTAAAAACAGTGAAATCGAATGCTTTGGAAGAACTACGCTATAGCACAGAATATACTGAAGCAGCGCCTGCACAACAAAAAGAGATGGAAAAACAACTTACCGATAACATGAACTCCATTACCAGTATTGATGAAGATGCTTATATTATGGTCGCAACCAATGGTTTATTAGGTGAAAAATACTTAAAAGTGGTACCGGGTGGTGGTTTGAACTACGTCAAGCGTGGTGAAAGCATTGCCAATACTCAGGGCACCATGGACCTGGAAGATTTAATTAGTAAGTTTATTACTGGTGGTGCGGGTAAATCATCAGAAAAAGCGGCAGATACCAAGACATCGGGTGAATCGACAGATGCTGAAACATCATTTGTTGAATAATTTGGAGAGGAAATTTTAGTGAATACTTTATTTAAACAAAGTCTTACAGTTAGTTTTTTATCAACTATGATTGCAACTACTGCGTTTGCAGCACCGGCAGAAACACCACCTGCTTTTGTGAAAAAAGTCGCGGATGGCCTGATTTCACGTTTAAAAGCGGATCATGCCAAATTGCAAAACAATCCTGCTGCTGTAAAAGCGATTGTACGTCAAAATCTTGATCCTTATATTGATTCACAGTCATTTACCCGTATTGTGATGGGTACTTATGCGACCAATCAATATAGTACCGCTGCTCAGCGTGCACAGTTTGAAAATAATTTCCGTGAAACTTTAATTGAAAATTATGGTAGTGCATTTGCTAAATTTTCAAATCAGTCTTATAGCCTTCGTCCATATAAAGACACCAACAGCAAGAACCCTGTTGTGACCATGGACTTTAATAACAAAGGCGAGAAAATTCCTGTATCTTTCCAGTTGGTGGATAAAGGCAATCAATGGAAAATCCGCAACATTAATGTTTCGGGTATTGATTTAGGCTTACAGTTCCGCAATCAGTTTGCGGCAACTGTAAAGCGTAATGGTGGTAGTTTGGATAAAGCAATTGCAAACTTCCAGCCAGATGCAGAAGTAGCTGTTAATAAGAAATAACTGAGTAGGTGTTCCGGTGATTGAAGTCATTAACCAGGAATTACAGGTTTCTGGAAAAATAGATTATGTAAATGCGGAAAGTTATTACCAGCAGGGTTTGAAATTGATTCAATCTCAAAATCAGTTTCCTGTGGTGGTGAATTTGGCGAAGCTGGAGCATGGTAGTACCTTGGCTTTGGCGGTACTGGTGCGTTGGTTGCGTCAGACTCCACAGGCACAAGGAATTCAGTTTAAAGCTGTACCTGAAAAAATGCTGAAAATTATTCAAGCCTGTCATTTGCAGAATGATCTGAAATTGATTGCCTGAACACAGATAATAAAAAAGCACCATAAGGTGCTTTTTTATTATCTGCAAATAGGCATTTATCAAATCGGGAACGTTTCTTGTACTTCGCTTTAAAAGCAGTGCTTTAAAGCTGGCTCAAATCCATTTTTTCCAGCGGAAATAAATCAAAGGTCCAAAGAAAAACAGCAGCAGGATAATACTGACCATAATAAAACTGGTGGTTCCTCTGGCAAAAGGCAAGACATCGGTATTCATGCCATAGACACTGGCAACCAGCATCGGTGGTGCTAACATGCTCGGCAAGATCGAGAATCGACGGATGGTATCATTCTGTTCGGTGTTAATGAATCCGGAAGTGGTGTCGAGTAAAAATCGTACTTTCTGGAACAAGAAGGCATCATGTTCTACCAAGGAGCGAACATCTTCACTGAGCTCTCGAATATCCGCATCGTAAATATGACTGCCTAAAGCACGCGGACGCGACAAAAAAGTCAGGACACGACGCAAGTCAATTAAACACAACTGCGCTTTTCCAAGCATGTCTTCTAATTGTGCCAGACGGGTAATCATGTCATCCAAATCGAGTATCTGTTCACGATGTCGGTTATTCAGTACTTCGGTAGAATATTTTTCCAGGTCTTTGTGGACATCTTCCAGAATATCTGCAAGCTCATCGAGTTTGGCCTCAAGCAGACCCAGTAACACCCAGGTGGGGTCTTTATAGTCAATTTCGTAATCGTTACGACGCGCGCGCGCACGAAAGGCACGAAAGGCGACCAGCTTTTCACCACGTAAAGTAAACAGGTGTTGTTTATGCAGAATAAAAGCAACCGTTTGTACTGTGGCTAAAATACTCGAATCGTCATCCGTTTCGCCATCGACCTGAAAGTTTTTATTTTTCGTTAAAAAATAGGTGCTGATGTGTAAAATGCCATCATCATCGCGGTAAAATCGTGCTGATGAGGAAATGTCTTCTAATGATTTTAATGTAGGTAAATTCTGTTCATAAGCATCTAAAACCCATTGTTGTTCTTCTTGTGAGGGAGCGATGAGGTCAATCCAGACCAAATCTGGGTGAAGATCAAAGCCTCCATTAATAGTGGCATCTTCCAAACTACCGCGCTCTGT
>JBLZXS010000229.1:3595-3925 GCA_050285325.1 Acinetobacter sp. | reverse complement strand
AACCCCAGGTACCGTCAAGCAATTGGTAAATATTGGCTTGCATGGCCGTCAGTCGTATCTGGAATTCCATGAAGGACAATCCTTACGTGCGTTAGTCGATTTTGCCAAAAAGACCCATCCTAACTTATCGCCTGCGACTTATATTCTAAATACCCTGAATAACTACTTAGATGGTCAGCGCGAAGTTGTACTCGGTCCTGACCTGTCAGACCGCCGCAATGTCATGCATTCACTGATCAAATCTAAGGATGTGCAAGAATCAATTCGCCGTGAAAGTGTGCGCAGCAAAGTCAGCATGATTGAAGCGGAACGACGTGCGATTGGGTATTT
>JBLZXS010000229.1:0-3585 GCA_050285325.1 Acinetobacter sp. | reverse complement strand
AATCGTTTCAGACTACTCACATTCTGCAGTACGTTTTGCCGATATGGCACTGACTCGGTTATGGACCCAGCTGTATGATGGTGTTGAAGTACATAACTTCAGTACCGTACGTGAGCTTGCCAAAGATTATGAAATTATCTATACCCCATGTCACCGCAGTCACATCGACTATCTATTGCTGTCTTATGTGATTTACAAGCGTGGCATGATGGTGCCGTACATTGCGGCTGGTGACAACTTGAATATGCCATTTGTGGGCCAGTTATTACGCGGTGGCGGTGCCTTCTTTATTCGTCGTACTTTCCGGGGTAATGGCTTATATACCACGGTATTTAAAGAATACTTGTTCAGTATTTTGTCGCGCAACACCCCGCTGGAATACTTTATTGAAGGTGGCCGTTCACGCACCGGTCGTTTGCTACCTGCGAAAACCGGCATGCTTGCGATGACGGTACATAGCCATTTACGCGGCAGATCAAAACCGATCGTGTTTTTACCGACCTATATTGGTTATGAACGCCTGATGGAAGGTTCAACCTATGTCGGTGAAATGCAGGGCAAACCGAAAGAGTCTGAATCGATTGTCGGCATTTTAAAAACCTTGCGTAAAATCGAGCGCATTTTCGGTAAAGTGCATGTGAACTTCGGTGAACCGGTATTTTTGGATGATTTACTGAAAAAACACGGCGCAGACAAAATCAAGATTGAAAAGAATGATGATCCGATTCCGCCGGAAGTGTCGGATGCAGTCAACAGTTCTGCGCATGCGATTTTAGAAAATATTAACCGTGCTGTGGTGATTAACCCGGTATCGCTGCTGTCTCTGATTCTACTGGCAACGCCAAAACATACTTTAGATGAAGAGATCTGCATTAAACAGCTGGATGCTTATCGCAATTTGGTTGCTGCCTTACCTTATGATGAACGCACCCAAGTCACACCACTTTCAGGCAAAGAAATTATTGCCTACGGTTTAAAACTGAAGCTGATTAAACGCATCAAACACGTGTTGGGCGATATTATTGCGATTGAAGACAATCAAGCGGTATTGCTGACTTACTTCCGCAATAACATTCTGCATGCCTTTGTATTGCCGTCTTTAATTGCTGCCTTGGTTGAACATAACGGTTCGATTCGTCGTGGTGACCTGATCAATGTGATTCGCACGCTTTATCCATTCTTAAAAGCTGAATTGTTCTTAAAGTGGCAAGATGATGAACTAAAAGATCAAATTTGCGCCTATGTTGAAGCATTAATTCATGCGAAATTGATCTCTGTAGATACAGAAGGCAACCTGGAATCTCCAGCGCCAAACTCGGAAGATCATAACCAGCTTGTGGTTCTAGCCGCTCCTGTGATGCAAAGTCTTGAGCGTTATTACATGACTTTAGCTCTGATCACGCAGCGTGGTTCAGGCAATATTTCGACCCGTCAGGTTGAAGAACTCAGTCATTTGGTCGGTCAACGTTTGTCTGTACTGTATGAATTCAATTCACCTGAATTCTTTGATAAAGCCCTGTTCCAAAGCTTTATTAAGGTACTGACTCAACAGGGCTATATTCGTAACAACGAAGACAATGCCATTGTGTTTGACGAGAACTTCCAGAATGTGGCTCAGTACGCCAACCTGGTACTGGATGATGTGACGTTACAAATGCTTCAGCACATTACCACTTTTAGCGATGAAGAGCTGAAAGAAGCTTTGGATGCAGTTGCTGCTCAACAAGCGAAACGTCGTTTGAAACGCAAGAAGAAATAAGAGCCTTAAGTATTCCCTCTCCTTTCAGGAGATGAGAAACTCGAAATATATTTCGAGTTCGCAAGGGAGAGGGTTTGATTCTAATCCTCCCCTAACCCCTCCTTTAAAAGGAGGGGAACTTTCTTATATTTTTTCTAACAAGTCTGCATAATCCCTAAAACAATCTACATGTTCTAACTCAAATCCAGTTTCAACCATCCGCTTCGCAAAAATCCTTTTTCCCGACAGTTCTTCCCTCTCTAAAACCAGTTCAGGTAAATTCAGCTGCCGTTGAAACCACTGAATGATTTCATGCAAAGGTAGAGGTTGATTATTCGTCACAATATAAGATTTTTCCGGATGTTCCACGTGAATCAATTGCGCAAGGAATCGGGACAGATCATCGATATGAATTCGGTTTGACCAGTGAATTTGAGGATAGCTTTGAGTTGTTTCAGCCAGCTTGATCATTCGGGCAATCGAAGTACCATAAATCCCGGTTGGGCGAATGATGATGCATTGCTTTGGGAAAGCCTGCTGATAAAGCTGTTCCATTTGTCGTAATAATCTGCCCTGTTCATCAATAGGTTGAATCGATGACTCATCAGCAATGCACTCACCTTTATTTTTACCATAAACACGAGTGGATGACACAACCACGATCTTTTGAACTAGATGCTGTTTTAATGCGGCTACAATGGGAGCAACAGAATCGACATAGGTCTGTTGATAGGCTTCGACTGTACTTTGCGAAGGTGATAGCAATACATATACCCAATCAATCGCAGGAACAGGGGCTAAATCTAGTTGATGAACATCCTGAATCAGATGTGTCGCAAATTCATCCGTTTTCGGACTTCGGCTAATTGTGGTAATTTGGTGGCCTTGCTCAAATAATTGTTTAGCAACGCACTGAGATGTTTTACCATAACCAATAAATAATATATGCATTAAACACCTGATTATATAACCTAAGTTGAGGGTAAATGGCTGCAGTCCATCAATTGCAAGGGGTTGGAAACGCCTCTGCTGCTTTACTGGAAAAACTGAATATTTTCACTACAGATGATCTACTGTTTCATCTGCCGCGTGATTATGAAGATCGTAGCACGATCATCCCCATGAACCAATTGACCGTGGGGCGCAGCTATTTGCTGGAAGGCGTGGTCAAAGGTGTGGACTTTCCACCCGGTAAGCGCAAATCGATGGCAGTACTCTTAGAGGATGATTTTAGCAAAGTCACCTTGCGTTTTTACCATGTCTATAAAGCCCTGACCGATCGGGTCAAACTGGGCAATCAACTGCGAATATTTGGTGAAGTACGTGTTGGTGCGCGTGGTTTGGAAATGTATCATCCTGAAATTCAGCTGATTACCGAACATACCCCCTTACCCAAAACTGAACTGACCGCCATTTATCCGGCTACCGAAGGTTTAACCCAAGCCAAAATCCGTGACTATGTCAAACAGGCACTGAAACAGCACAGTGATGACCTGCCTGAATTATTGCCGGAAAAATTTACCAATGGTTATGCACTGAAACAGGCACTGGAATATATTCATGAGCCTCCACTGAATGCCAATATGTTGCAACTGGCACAAGGCTCACACCCTGCTCAGCAGCGCTTAATCTTTGAGGAATTGGTCGCCCATCAGATTAGTTTGCTTTCACGTCGTGCTTATATTCAGCAGATTGAAGCCCCTTCTTTTTCACCGAGTAAAAATTTTACCAAACAATTATTAGGCAGTTTACCCTTTAGCCTGACCGGTGCGCAAAAACGCGTATCCAAAGAAATTGTACAGGATTTAAAACAGAACAAACCGATGCTGCGTTTGGTTCAGGGCGAT
>JBLZXS010000228.1:0-5565 GCA_050285325.1 Acinetobacter sp. | reverse complement strand
TCTCAAATCAAGGAGACACGTTGATGATTTCTGAAAGCGTGGTCGATCTTTCGCGGTTCCAATTTGCAATGACCGCGTTGTATCACTTTATATTTGTACCTCTTACTCTTGGTTTGGCTTTTATTCTTGCCATTATGGAAACCACTTATGTGATTTCCGGTAAAGAAATTTACAAAGACATGACCAAATTCTGGGGAAAACTTTTTGGTATTAATTTTGCCTTAGGGGTAACTACAGGCTTAACCATGGAGTTCCAGTTTGGTACAAACTGGGCGTACTATTCGCATTATGTCGGTGATATTTTCGGTGCGCCACTGGCTATTGAAGGATTAATGGCATTTTTCTTGGAATCGACTTTTATTGGTCTTTTCTTCTTCGGCTGGGATCGACTTTCCAAAGTTCAGCATTTAGGCGTAACCTGGTTGGTTGCTCTCGGTTCCAATATGTCTGCACTGTGGATTTTAGTTGCCAATGGCTGGATGCAAAACCCTGTCGGTGCAGCGTTCAACTTTGAAACCATGCGTATGGAGTTGGTTGATTTCGGCGCACTGATTTTCAACCCGGTGGCTCAGGTTAAATTTGTCCACACTGTATCTTCAGGTTATGTGACTGGTGCAGTTTTCGTACTGGCAATTTCCAGCTACTACTTGCTTAAAAAACGTGATCTGCCTTTTGCACGCCGTTCTTTCGCAATTGCTGCAATCTTCGGTTTAGCCTCTACATTATCCGTTATTTTACTGGGCGATGAATCAGGTTATGAACTGGGTGATGTACAAAAAACCAAATTAGCTGCAATTGAAGCAGAATGGGAAACTCACCCAGCACCTGCTCCATTTACCTTATTTGGCATTCCAAATCAGGAAGAACAACGGACTGACTACGCTGTTCGCATTCCATACGTTATGGGTATCATTGCGACGCGTTCTCTTGATAAAGAAGTGACTGGCCTGAAAGACCTGATGGTTCAGCATGAACTTCGTATCCGTAACGGTATGACTGCGTATGCTGAACTTGAAAAACTTCGTGCAGGCGATCGCTCTCCAGCACTTATGGCGTCTTTCCAGGAAAACCAGAAAGACCTGGGTTATGGCTTGCTTCTTAAAAAATACACACCAAATGTAGTGGATGCCTCTGAAGAGCAAATCAAGGCAGCAACCAAGGATACTATTCCGAACGTAACTGCCCTGTTCTTCTCGTTCCGTGCCATGGTTGCTTCTGGTTTCTTGATGCTGCTTCTGTTTATCCTGGCAACTTATGCCGTGGCTAAACGCAATGCAGAAAACAAACCGTGGCTGCTTAAATTTGCACTTTACGGACTTCCACTCCCTTGGATTGCTACGCAAACTGGCTGGTATGTGGCTGAAGGTGGACGTCAACCGTGGACCATTGGTGAGGTTTTACCTACCCATCTTTCTGCTTCAAGCTTAAGCACGGGTGATATTTGGGGTTCAATCTTAGCGCTTGCAGCGTTCTATACAGTACTTCTGATTATCGAAATGTACTTGATGATCAAATTTGCTCGCTTAGGTCCAAGTTCTTTACATACTGGTAAATACCATTTTGAAAAAGCTGATGATCAAAACCACGCTGCTGCGGAGGCTCAATCATGATCGAATATGAATTACTCAAAATCATCTGGTGGGTTCTGGTTGGTGTATTACTGATTGGCTTTGCCCTCACCGATGGCTTCGACATGGGCTCGATGGCGATTATGCCATTCGTAGGTAAAAATGATGATGAACGTCGTGCGGCAATCAATACGATTGCCCCACACTGGGACGGTAATCAGGTCTGGTTCATTACCGCAGGTGGTGCACTATTTGCAGCATGGCCAATGGTGTATGCAACTGCATTCTCTGGCATGTACTGGGCACTACTCTTAGTTCTCTTTGCATTATTCTTGCGTCCAGTTGGTTTTGACTACCGATCAAAACTTGAAAATAAAAAATGGCGTACGTCATGGGACTGGGGTTTAGCTGTGGGTGGTGCTGTTCCTGCTTTAGTCTTCGGTGTTGCCTTCGGTAATATGTTCTTAGGCGTACCCTTCACTTTAGATGAAACCGTACGTTCAACTTATACTGGCAGCTTCTTTGCACTGCTTAATCCGTTCGCCATTGTTTGTGGTTTGGTCAGCCTCTCTATGCTGTGCGCGCATGGCGGTGCCTGGTTGATGCTTCGTACAGATGGTGACTTACGTGCACGTTCTGCTAAAGCAACTCAATTGATGGGTGTGGTATTCCTGGTTTGCTTCTTGGGTGCTGGCGCATGGTTATACTTCGGTGGTATTGAAGGTTATAGCCTAGCTCAACCATTTAACACTAACGGTGTAGCCAACCCACTTGCCAAAGAAGTGATTACCAATGCAAACCATGGCTGGATGAACAACTATTCAACTTATCCAATCACCATAATTGCACCTGTAATGGCAATTTTGGGTAGCCTGATTGTGATTGCATCTGCTGCGAAAGCAAAAGCAGGCTTAAGCTTTCTGGGCACATCGTTTATGGTGATTGGTGCAATTTTAACTGCAGGTTTTGCACTGTTCCCATTCCTTATGCCTTCAAGCATCAATCCTGTTGCAAGCTTGACGATGTGGGATGCAGTATCAAGTAAAAATACACTGACTGTAATGACTGTTGCAGCCTGTATTTTTGTGCCAATCATTTTGTGCTACACCACCTGGTGTTATTACAAAATGTGGGGCGTTATTACCAACAAACACGTTCAAGAAAATTCACACAGCCTCTACTAAGGCTGTGTTAGAAAAACTAGGAGTTATTCAATATGTGGTATTTTGCTTGGATTCTCGGGATTTTAATGGCGTGCTTTGCAGGCGTATTAAGTGCCCTTTATATCGAACATCATCAAGATTTAGATGAGGAATAAACAATGACAGAAATCGCAATGACAGCAGAAGAAAGCAAGCCAAATAAATTTGTAGTGGCCATTTCATTTTTGATGGCATTGCCGCTTGCTACAGTGCTATTGATTCACCCTGCCCTCATGCTAGATGCCAATGGTCACTATAACCATAGTGCATTAATGATGATCATGATCGGCATTTCAGGTGGATTTATTTACGGAGTAGGATTTCTGCCGAAGTTCTGGCTGTGGAAATGGCTGTTTAGCCCATATATCGCATGGCCATTAATGGTCTGGGGTTATTACACCTGGTTTCTCACCTGATGATCTAAAAGTGATAAAAGCCCGCACATGCGGGCTTTTTCATTTTCATCTGTTATACATCGCATCAATTCGTTGTTTATCTTCAACAGAAATATCCTCTTGCATCAAAAAGCAATCACGGTACCTAGCATGCAAAATATGTATCCATTTTTCTTTACCACTATGTTTTAAAAGAATTTGTCCGGCCATAGCTGTTAATCCATTGGATTGTTTCATTACATCACTATATTGTTTCTCATTCAGACCAAATGTACTTCTTACTAAAGAATGTTTCCCAGTATGAACAATCGAGTTTAAGTGCTTAAGTGAATAAAATTTAAATTCTTCAAACTGTAGTGCCATAGGCCTAATTTCTTCAATATTTTTTAATTTTTCTATCATTTCAGAAACCATTGGCATTTTTTCATTTTTAAATAGCTCCGCAATGCTTGTGGTTTGAAATTTCAGAATTTGATTATTTGTCGCACTCAAAAGCACCCAATATGCGCGGACAGTAGACTCAAATTGCACTCTAAACAATGCAAGTGCTGAAGTATACAATTCAGTTTCTAAAAGTGTTTTTACAGCAACTCCATGTTCTATGGATATTTCGCAACATTGATAAACCAAATCAAGTCTTAACCTGCCATCAACCAATTCCGAACCATCTAATTGTTTGTTTAATTCTTCAATCATCATTAATGATTTTTTACAGATTCATTTTCCCCTCTCACAAAAAAGCGAGATTATCATCTCGCTTTAAAATAGTTATTTTGTTTATCGATGGGTATGAATCGACATCACAATCCCCATACTCGCCAATAAAGAGATAACCGCCGAACCACCATAACTCATCAGCGGCAATGGATCTCCAGTGACAGGTAAAATACCACTTGCCATTCCCGAATTTAAAAATACGAAGAAGAAGAACGTCAACCCAATCGTTCCGGCAAATAAACGACCAAAATTATGGAAACTATTCAGACCAATCATCAAGCAACGAATAATAATCGCAGCAAAAAGACTGAATAATAGAAATACCCCGATAAAACCATATTCTTCAGCATAGGCTGACATAATAAAGTCAGTATGGTGCTCAGGTAAGTACCCCAGATGCGACTGTGTACCAGTCAAATAGCCTTTCCCGGTTAAACCACCCGAACCAATCGCAATTTTGGACTGGATAATATTCCAGCCCGCGCCCAAGGCATCCGATTCAGGATCAAACAGGGTCAAGATACGTTTTTTCTGATAAGTCTGCAGCAGAAACATCCAGATCAGCGGTGCTGCTACCGCCAGTGCGGTTAATGCCCCCAAAATCAGGCGCCACGACATCCCACAAAGAAATAAAGCAAAAATACCGGGAATAATAAGTCCAATATTCAAGTCAGGTTGCAAAGCCACCAGCACAAAAGGAAACATCATTAATATGAGTCCAATGGCAATCTGCATAAATGTGGGTGGGAAAGCACGACGAGAAAAAAACCAGGCCATCATTAACGGCATGGCAAATTTCATAATCTCGCTGGGCTGCATACTGCCGATACCCGGAATGGTCAGCCAGCGCTTGGCACCCAGACGCGTATCGCCAATGATCAGCACCAGTACCAACAGCACAATACCGAGTATATAAAAATAAGGACTCGCTGCCTGATAGACTTTTGGCGGGACTTGAGCACATAGAAACATAATGACAAAGCCAACACCAAAGCTGGTGGCTTGGCGGATCACCATGCTGCTATCCTGCATGGTTGCACTATAAACCACCATCAATCCCAGTATTGAATTCAATAAAAGAAAACAAAGTAGCCATGGATCTAAATGTAATCTAGTCCATCTGGATGAATCATGTTTAATGCTTCTACCATCACGTAAAGAGTGACGTAAAAAACGATACTGAGATGATGGTATCATTTGAAATATTTGAGTGTTTAAATGCGATGCCAAAGTATAAATTTAAAGCTCTAGAGATAATACATCTGAAATCACTTTTATTTTATTTTTGCGATGATAAAATCAATTTGGCCAATTCCAAATCATCAGCATAAGTAATTTTAATATTATCTGAACGGCCCTGTACCACTTTCACGGTTTCACCGACATACTCCAAGGCACTTGCTTCATCAGTAATGGTCACACCATCCTGTAGCGCTTTTTCAATTGCATATTTCAATATGCCTAGTTTTGAAATTTGCGGAGTCTGTGCCTGCCATAAATACTCACGGCTGACTGTTTTATCAATATTATTTTCTTGTTCAACTCGTTTTAAAGTATCACGTACCGGAATGGCCAAAATTGCACTACAGTTTTTCTGTATT
Organism: Acinetobacter sp.; assembly: GCA_050285325.1. Taxonomy (GTDB): domain Bacteria; phylum Pseudomonadota; class Gammaproteobacteria; order Pseudomonadales; family Moraxellaceae; genus Acinetobacter. Next base: position 82 of record JBLZXS010000228.1, on the reverse strand, counting down.
GCAAGATTCACTAAATGATTCAAACAATCTTGAGTGACACAAGGACGTGCAGCATCATGAACAAAAACCAAATCATCAGGTG